>JBKSMT010000098.1:0-23180 GCA_046881945.1 Clostridia bacterium | reverse complement strand
TAATTTTATATTTTTAGCATTTTATTTTAATTATTTTTTATTTTAAAGGGATTTTTATGAAAATTTTGAATACTATTAAAAATTTATTTAATAAAACATTTTCAATATTTAACAACTATGACGATATTGTTAATTATATTTTTACAAGTGACTCACTTCCCGCACCACTTGATGATAATGACGAAAAAATATATATTGATATGTTTGGTACTATAAATGATGAATATGCTCGTTCTAAATTAATAGAACACAACTTACGTCTAGTGTTATATATTGCAAAAAAATTTGAAAGCCCTAAAGCCGAACTTGAGGACCTTGTTTCAGTTGGAGCAATAGGATTAGTAAAAGCAGTTGATAGTTTTAAAGCTGATAAAAATATAAAACTTGCTACATACGCTTCACGTTGTATAGAAAATGAAATATTAATGTACTTACGTAAGGTAAACAAAACACTAAATGAAATAAGCCTTGACGAACCTTTAAGTGTTGATGATGAAGGTAGCGAACTTGTAATTTCGGACATACTCCCCTCCTGCGAAGACAGTTACCAAGAAGTAGAAAATGACGACCAAAAAAAATTTTTGTTAAGTACGTTAAGTTCACTATCCAAGCGCGAACGTGATATTATGATTATGCGATATGGATTATATGGGCAAGACGAATTAACTCAAAAGGAAGTTGCCGATTTACTAAGCATATCGCAAAGCTATATTTCACGCCTTGAAAAAAAGATACTTAAAAAACTTAAAACAACAATGATGAAAAATTAATTTAAATAATTAAAAAATAAATAACCATAAGCGCTTAAATTTTTAAGATTTTTATATTTTATGGTTATTTTTTTATTTATCCCTTATTATAAATAATAAATGTATAATTTAAAACCAATTCCAACCACCCTTTAAATATTTGCAAATAATTAAATAATGGTGTATAATATTGATATTATGAAAAGAAGATTAAATATTTTTGACGCAGGTGTTGCGTTTGTTATGGCATTTGTAATAGCACAAATTACTGCAGTTATAGGCACTTCAATTAGTCAAGTTATTATGGATATATGCGGAATGAGTGAAACCAGTATTGCAAACTTTTGGGATACAGCATATGGATATTTACTACAAGCAATTTTTATGAACATTGCCTTTGTTTTGGTATTTATATGGTGCTACAAAAAACGTGATATGAAACCCGTTTTAACCAAACCAAACAAATCCACTACTAAGTATATGTATATTTGCATTGCGTTAGGTATCGCATCATTGTTTTTGTTATCAGGTGTACTTAATTACTTCCAACTATTTGTCAACAAACTAGGTTATGATTCTAGCACACTTAGTTACGAGTTAAATTCGCCAGCAAAATATTTAATATCACTAGTTTCATTAGCATTAATCCCTGCAATATGTGAGGAACTTTTATTCCGCGGAATTTTAACTACAGCATTAAAAGAAAAAGGTCAAATATTTGCAATAGTAGTAAGTTCAATAATGTTTTCAATATTCCACTTTTCACCAAGTCAATTAATTTATCCTATTTGCTTTGGATTAATTTTAAGCATTGTATACTTGCGTACTAAAAATATTATTTTCCCTATATTATTACATTTTATAAATAACGCGCTAACCATTAGCATACAATATTTTAGTGAGCCTACAACTACTACATTTATCCACTCCAATTCAATGCTGATATATACAATAATTACTTTTGGTATATGGGTTACTGCAATATATTATTTGTTCAAAGATTTTGTAAAACACAACTTAAAACCAGCAAGTAATACCAATAAACTTGAAAATCAAAATTTAAGTTTGGAAAACGCTTCTGAAAATGAGAATTTAAATCAAACAAGTATTCAAAACCCTAAAGACATTCAAGAGCAAAAATTAAATCACGCAGTATTATACGGTTCAATTGCTTTAATGTTGCTTGTATATATACTTTTATTATTTGTTTAATACCATTTTACTTAAATTCAAACACTCTTTTATAAGGAATAATTCAATGCAAAACAAAAAAATTTTTATAATCAACTTAATATATTATATATGTTTGCTATGTGTTGCAATTATTTTTACTCTGGGTTATTTTAATATCCTTACTACTATCTACATTTCAACATTTTTAATTCAAGCGTTAGTAATGTTTGCAATCCCCATCATATTGTATTCATTACTTATTAGCAAAAACGTAAAACAAACATTTATGGATTTTGGATTTAAAAAAATTACTGGAAAAGTTTTATTATATTCAATACTCTTAGGATTTGTATTATTTTTTGTTAATAACTATGTCGCTGATGTATTTTATACAGTGCTTAGTATCTTTGGATATGACAATTCGGTCAATATTAATTTAAGCGTTGGCAAAACTATAGGAATTGAATTCCTACTCACAGCCATTATTCCTGGAATATGTGAAGAAATTTTGCATAGAGGCATGTTTATGCGTGGCTGTAAAAAACAAGGTTACACTCGCTATGGACTATTATTTTCATCTATCTTATTTGGGTTAATCCACTTAAATATTCAACAATTTTTCTACGCTATGATATTAGGTGGATTAATGGGAATAGTTGTAATAGTTAGTGATAGCATTTATCCTGCTATGATAATTCATTTTATGAACAACTCGTTAAGCATATACTTCAGTTATGGATTTAAATATAATTGGCCATTAGTTAAATTTAAATACACAATTGAAACTATGATATTTTCAACAAACTTCATTGTGTCAATAGCAATCATTAGCGGTTTAATTTTAATGCTATTAATGGTATACAAATATTTACTTCAAGCAATAATTCGTGATAAACATAAAAATCTTGCTATAAAACTTGCCAAAGATTTAAAACTAGATGATATGAATTATCCTGACATTCAAAGCAAACTTAACGAAATTGAAATAGTACTTGAACAAACCGACAAAAATCCTACAAAATTAATATCTGACGAAAGTCCTGCATTGAAATTTGTTGACAAAATATTCTTATATTCAAGTATCGTGTTAGGTGCATTAATTACAATATGTTCATTTATTTGGGGAATACTTTAAAATAAGCATAGCAAAATTATCTTGCCATGCTTATTTTTTATCGTCTAAACCCTAAAAACCAGTTGTTGCGTCTACGTGGTTTTTGAGTCTGCTGAACCATTATTTGATTTTGATATTTAATAGCCTCATTTAGTGCAATTAAAGGCACTTCTTTATTTTGCTCAAATATCTCAGGCAAGTTTTCATCAGTTATTGGATGTGGAAGATTAACATTTCCAACCTCAATAGTATATGATGGTATACCCAATACCCTTATACACCAGTCCTTATACCCACCTGAACTATTTTCAGTTAAAACTAGTGGATAACCCGTAGCCTCCGATAAACTTTCTCCAATAGTATGGTCGCGTTGTAAATCCTGCTCACTTTGACCAGTAAAACCATAAAAAATTACTTCGCCTTTTGAATGGTATGATATTGTCAAACTAGGTTTTACCTGCCTTGTAAAATCAATAAGACTAATGACCTCTCGTTCACTATTAGGATAAAATCCTATAAAATTTTCAGAACTAGGGCAGGTAACATTTTGACTTCCAGTCCCCCAATCTGCATCAAAATTTGTATTTAAGTCAACAAGATTAATATTTGCCTTATACTGAGAAAAATCAAATCCACCATTGGCTAAACTTAAATATTGTTTAGTTATATCACAAGGTACCGAATTAATTCCGTCCAAAACAATTTCAGCACCATCAGGATTTGTAAGAAATACAAAATATATTCCTCCGCTTTTAATCATTTCGGTAGCATTTAAATATCTTGCTTGCTCTATCATCAACAAACTACTAATATATTCACGCGCATGTATTCCGCCTTGAATTAATATTTGCACTCCGTCATAACTGCCTACGTGCGTCGCTAATATATTTTTGCCTAATACACTTTTACCAGCATTAAATATTTCCAACCCTTCATCTTGCAAATCAACAATGCGTTGAACTAATTCTTGATAAGTCATATTACACCTCTTGTATTATATATGAAATATCATTTATTGGAGTTACAAAAAACAATACACTTAAATATTAAGCATATTGTTTTCATCTTCTATTTAGCTTCAAACCATGACTTACCTATATTAATATCGACAATTAAAGGAACATCTAGTTTTACCGAATTTTCCATTTCTTCTTTTAAAATATTTTTAACTATTTCAATTTCGTCCTTATGTGTATCCACAATCAATTCGTCATGAATTTGTAATATCATTTTACTTTTCAAATTACGCTTTAACATTTGATTTTGCACATTTATCATTGCAATCTTAATAATATCCGATGCAGTTCCTTGCAACGGCATGTTCATGGCAACGCGTTCACCAAACAATCTTAACATATAGGCACTAGAAGTTAATTCAGGTATATATCTTACACGCCCTAACAATGTTGTAGCATAACCTTTTTCCTTAGCCAAACTAACATTATTATCCATATACGACTTTACATTTGGATACAATTCAAAGTATTTATTAATAAATTCTTTTGCCTGCTTTTGAGTCATGTTTACGTTTTTAGATAATCCAAATTCACTAATACCATAAATAATCCCAAAATTTACCGCTTTAGCCATACTGCGCATTTTTGAGTCCACTTCATTTAATGGAATAGCAAATACCCTACTAGCAGTCGAGGCATGAATATCCTCGCCATTATTAAATGCCTTTATTAAATTTTCATCTTTACTAAAATGTGCTAATAATCTAAGTTCAATTTGACTATAATCAGCCGATACTATAACACCATCTTCAAATGAACTAGTAAACAATTTACGTAATTCTCTACCCTCTTCACTTCGAACTGGTATATTTTGCAAATTAGGCTCGCGCGAACTAAGTCTACCAGTTGAAGTCATTGTTTGAATAAATGTTGTGTGAATTTTACCATTTTTAATATATGGCATAAATCCTTCAAGATAAGTACTTTGTATTTTAGAAACTTTTCTATACCTAATTATCTTTTCCACCACTGGATGCTGGTCCTGAATTGCTTCCAATATTTCAATACTAGTACCCTTTTTACCTTTGTATTGCAACTTCAACTTATCAAACAACAACTCTTGCATTTGCTTAGGTGAATTTATATTAAACTCACTTCCAGCCAACTCGTATATTTCGTTAACCAATTGTTTTAATTCGGCTGTATATTTTTGACTTAAATTTTTAAGTGCATTTTCATCCACTTTTATACCAAACTCTTCCATTTGATATAAAACCTCAACCAATTTAAGTTCCACCTCATAATACAAGTTAAGCATTTCATTTTTAGTTAGTTCATCTAAACTTAAATCTTTAAGTTTAAGCAAACTTACCGCCACACAATTTCTATCTAAGCCATTTTTTTCAATAAGGGCATTTAATAACAAGAATTTATCATTTAAGCCTAAAACATAATACGCTAATGATACATCATAGAAATTGCTAAAATTAATATCTATTTGTTTAAGTGCATGTATTAACACTTTTGCGTCATAAACCACCTTTTCGATTTTATCACTTTGTAAAATAGTTTTAATCAAATCATAAACTTGGCTATTACCCAAATCCAAATTTAAAAATTGATATTCATTATTTTCAAAGGCAAAACATATTCCAGCCTCGTCAAAATGCACACCCACAACCTTTTGGTTTGATAACATATTTAATATATTGATTTTTTCATTTGAATCAAACATATCGGCATGGGTAAAACTATCCTGAGCTTTAATCGATTTTTCGTTTGACACATAATATTCATTTTTATCCATTATTTTAAAATCAAGTGTACTAAATTCACTTCTTACACTAGAGCTAAATGGAAAATCATATTTAAAGTCATCTAACTGATAATCTAATTCACAATCTGTTTTAATTGTTGCTAAAGTCTTTGACATATAAGCTATATCCCTTTGCTCCTGCAACAATATTTTAGTTTTACCAGTAATATTATCTATATTTTGATAAATACCATCAAGTGATTTGTACGCGTCAATTAACTTTAATGCAGTCTTTTCGCCAATACCCTTAACACCTGGTATATTATCACTACTATCACCCATAATTGATTTCATTTCAATCACTTGATAAGGTTCAATACCATACTTTTCCTTAAGTAAGCTTTCGTCCAATTCGGAAATTTCATTTAGGCCTTTTTGATTAAGCCATACACGGCAATTAGGCGATATCAGTTGAAGTAAATCCCTATCTCCGGATATTAAAACTGAATCTATATCATATTTTTTAGACAAACTTCCTATAATATCGTCCGCTTCAATTTCGGGTATTTCAATAGTTGTAATATTCATGTCCTTAAGTATGTTTTTAATAATAGGTAATTGCAACCTAAGTTCGTCAGGCATTGGCTTACGTGTACCTTTATATTCAGGATAAATATTGTGCCTAAAAGTATGTTTACCTGCATCAAATGCCACCGCCAAATATTTAGGTGAATTTTTAACAATAATATTAATTAACATCTTAAAAAAGCCAAATGTAGCATTTGTTGGAGTTCGATCCGAACTATACATTGGCGGTAACGCATAAAATGCTCTAAACACCAAGTTGTTACCATCTATAATAAATAATTTATCCATATAATCCTCTTTCGATTTATTATAACACAATTTGTGATTTTTAACAATTAATTTTGATGGTATATAATCCTAAAATAAAATTTAGATAATACTTAAATTTACACTTTTATACAATTTATTACATAAATCAATAATTACACTTAGTGTAAACCTTTAAATGTTAGCAATATAATTAATTATGAAAAAAATTTTTATAGTGCTTATTTTATCTCTTGTATTTGCATGTAATATTTTTATTAAACCAAATGAATTTAGTCTAAGTAATTATTTTAATACTGGCATATTACATATTTATACTAAACGTCCCATTAACGAAACATCAATCGCAATAAGTAACTTATATATAAGCAATAACAACAAGGGTGCTAAAAAAAATGATATTGTCGGTGAAAGCATTTATTTTACCAACCTGGAAATTGGCTCTGCACTAAACAAACTAAAAGCAAAAGTTAAGTTTACCGAATATATCAGCCAACAAAATCTTACACTTATCTACGCCTATTCTAACCTAATACCAAAATATGAAATAGTAAATAATGTAAAAATTAATTTGCAAATTTCCACTTGCAACGAATATTCTGTAATTGGTTGGCCACTAATATACGGTAGTTTTTAAAATAGGAATTAAAATTTCCTATTTTTTATTAATTTCTATCCAAAAACTTGTCAAAATATTAAATTTATGCTACACTAACAATGTTTAGTTACTATTTAAACTAATATCTATTGCATTAATATGCTATAACTAAACTATCGCTTCTTGCCCCAACCCTAATTTTGAAATTGGGGTCCCCACAAAACACATGTTTTGAAGGGGAGAAGGAGCAATCTTATGTTAAGCGAATGCACGAAGTTCTTGAGTGCAAGTAAAACAAATAAGCATTGCGACGAGCAGAGATGTCAGAGTGGTTGGCGTCAAAGTTCTCGCTTTGGTTAATTTGCTAACCGCAAATTTTACACTTTTGCTCAACTTTTCCTTTCCCCTTCAACTAACCAGTAGTTGCGGGGTCCCCATATAGCACATTCAACCAATAATATTTATTGCGTTAATATGCTATAATTAAACTATTTTATATATTTATTTGCAGAGATGTCAGAGTGGTTGAATGTGCTAGTCTCGAAAATTGGTAAGGTGCAAGCCTTCGGGGGTTCGAATCCCCCTCTCTGCGCCAAATACTTAATAAAAAAATTTGGATATATTCTATCCATTTTTTTATGCACTCTACGATTCTTTTTTTCATACTATGATATAGATTGAATAATCAATCTAACTAAGGAGAAAATATGTTTTTTAATTGTTGTAAAAGAAATTGCTGTTGTCGTCAAGACAATAGACACGAAAAGGATTATTGTGATATCAAAGATAGATACGATTATGACAAATGTGATAAACGTGATGATAAGCACGATAAATGTGAATGCGATAAAAAGGAAAAATGTTGTTATCATATAAATTTTGAAAAAAAATATTGTTGCGATAAGGATAATGACAATCGATTTGACCACAGGGATAATTGCTATCAAAACGAGAGAAATTTTGATAACAGAAATTATTATGGCGAATACAATAACCTAGGCTATTTCGCAGATAACAATAAAGAATACAATTACGAGCAAGACCATCACAAATCTTACAGTAAAGAAAATAATAGTAAATCTCATGATAATGACAATGATTTGGATTACAAATCTTATACCCCAAATTGGGAAAATGACAAAGAGTGTAGATGCGAAAAAAACAAACACGATAAGTGCGATAAAAATAACTGGAATAATAATTGTTGCAAACCAGTAAAATACATTTGCATACCTTTTGATAAGTATTAAGATATTATACACTTAAAATTCGCTAGTAATTCTAGCGAATTTTTTATTTATTTTATTAAAATAATTAAATAAAATAATATTTATTGAATTAATTAAAATAAATTACAATATTTTAATTAAACAATCTTAAAATAAGCAATAAATTGATATTTTTTTTATTGAGTGTATAAATATATTTAAAATATTAATTTGTGTTATTTTTTAATTTTATAAAGAAATAAAGAGTTAATTTATCAACTCTTTATTTCTTGTATTTTTTATTGAATAATTATGCTAATTTTACAACATCTAGCAAACTTGAAGTAACCTCAATTGCTTCACCTTCACGATTATAAATAGCAACATTAGTTGGCACGCTTGTTATGCTTAATACAATTGTAGCACCACCATTCCCAGTTGTATCACCTGAATCTACAAGTACTGTAAATGGATAATCTACTCCTCCAACATTAATTGCAAAATTTTGAGTAGTATTACTTCCTCCAGTAGTTGCAACACGTGCTGCAATTTGATAAAATCCCGCTTCAGTAATAGTAACAGTATCATCTGCAAATGTTACACTACTTCCGGCAGTTGAGTCATTAGTTCCCGTTACAGGAACAATAGCATCATCAACAACCGTTGCCGTTGTATCTGAAAAATTCACACTAACCTCTAAAGTTGTAGTTTCACCAGTTGCACCTGTTGGTCCAGTAGGGCCGGTTGGACCGATATCGCCTGTCAACCCTGTAGGACCTGTAGCACCAGTAGGACCTGTAGCACCAGTAGGACCAGTTGCACCAACATCTCCAGTTAATCCAGTAGGTCCGGTAGGTCCTGTAATACTTAAACCATCAGCACCGGTTGGGCCGGTAGGACCTGTTGCTCCAGTAGGGCCGGTTGGACCAGTTGGTCCCGTTATACTTAAACCTGCGGGGCCTGTACTTCCTGTTGGACCTGTAACTCCTTGTATGCCTTGCAAACCTTGCGGACCTGTTGGTCCGGTTGGGCCGATAGGTCCAATATCACCAGTTAATCCAGTTGGGCCCGTTGCACCTATTACTCCTGTAGGTCCAGTTGGACCGGTTGCTCCTATCTCACCTTGTATACCTTGAATACCTTGAGGACCTGTAGGACCGGTTGCTCCAGTTACGCCTGGTATACCTTGTGGGCCTGTAGGACCGGTTGCTCCTTGTGGACCTATTGCGCCTGTTGGGCCGATTGGACCAGTAGGTCCCGTGTTGTTAGTGAAAATAATGCGGTCAGTCACATTATTTACAATAGGGAAACGATTGTTGCAACAACCATTATTGTCGTTATGCCAATCGTTATTATTACAACATCTATAAAACATATTTTCTCCTTAGATTGATTACTCAATCTACCCCATAGTACGAAAAAATACAGTTTTTTGTGAACGATATAATAATACTTGCAAATAACATTTTTAAAAATAATAACTATAAAAAATAAAAGCGAATTAAGGGCTAAGCCTTTTGAAACTAGCGTTATAAAAAGAGTAAATCAAAATTCTTAATGATTTACTCTTTTTCATTATATTAAATTATAATATATGTTCTTGTCTTTCTTGATTTTCAAGTTGTAAAATTCTTTCTTGTGCAGTATGTACAAGTTCTTCATACTTTGTTTCTATACGATTTTCTTGACTGCCACCATCCCAAATAACTGAAGCTATTATTTTTGGCATTTTAAATGATCCTGCAATACTAACCAATCTATTTATTCTGTCTATACAATCAATTTGTTGTATAACCACTTTTAGATAGTCTAAATTAAATGTGTAAATATCTCTTTTATCTGCCAAATAACAACATGCCCAATCTTCTAAATGTGTATTGCTTGTACCAAATAAAATTTGTATTTTGTTGTGCTCAAACTCTCCAAATTTATAAGAAAATTTTAGTACTTGTTTTTCTTTATCGTAAGAAAAACTATCTAAAAATTCATTTATATTTGTTGGAATTGTTCCAGTTTCAAATTTTGAAATCAAAAACGGATATAATTGATTTTCCCTAAAAGCCTCTAATTTAAGTAAATCTGATACATTCTTCATATAACTCTCCTAATGCAAGTATTATAGCATAAAAAACAACAAATGTAAATATGGTTTTGAGAATTTGGCACTTAGTTTTTTTGCTGGTTAAGACAGAGAAACGATATTTGTGCTTATGGCTTCGCCTATTTTCGTTTCTCTGCCTTTTTATATTGTGTTTTCATTTCTTCTCTTGTCAAGTACCTTTCACGGCATAAAGTAGCCGTTAAAAAAGAGTTAAGATATCTCTATCTCAACTCTAATTATTACACTAGTTTCAAAATGCAGCGACTAATCGCTTTTATTTTTTATACTACTATATTAAATATCTTATTTGGAATATAAATTATCTTTTTATATCCATTTTCTACATATGATTTAACGGCTTCAAGCGCAGTCTTTTCAATTTCTTCACGACTAGCGTTAACGTCAACCATAATCTTGGCACGAAGTTTGCCATTAACTTGGATTGGAACTTCAAAACTAGTTTCAACCATCTTACTTTCATCATAGGTTGGCCAATTTTCATATGCAATTGTGTTGTTATGACCTAATTGTTCCCATAATTCCTCAGTCATAAACGGACAAATTGGGTTAAGTAGTTTTACAAAACCTTCTGCATACTCCCTAGGGAAATCAGTAACTTTACCAACAGCGTTCATAAATATCATCATTTGTGAAATAGCGGTGTTAAAGTTAAGTGTTTCGAAGTCTCCCGTTACCTTTTTAACTGTTTCATGATAAATCTTTTCAAGTTCTTTGTTGTTTGTATCAGTTATGTTCTTTTCTTGATAAGCGCGATAAACTCTATCCAAGAACTTGCGTGCACCATTTAACGCATTATCGTCCCAAGGCTTACTTTCCTCCAATGGCCCCATAAACATTTCATACAATCTAAGTGTATCAGCACCATAATTTTTGACCACATCATTAGGATTAACTACAAACTCAGGATAACGCTTACCCATCTTAATACCATTAGCACCCAAAATCATACCTTGATGAACCAACTTTTTAAATGGTTCTTTACATGGTACTAAGCCTTTATCAAACAAGTAATTATTCCACATACGCGAATACATCAAGTGACCTACCGCATGCTCAGGCCCACCAACATAAAGGTCGACTGGCATCCAATGATTTAAAAGTTCTTGATTTGCAAATTCCTTATCATTATGTGGATCAATATATCGCAAATAATACCAACTTGAACCAGCACTGCCTGGCATTGTATTAGTTTCGCGCTTAGCAGGTTTGCCATCTACCATCACGTTTACCCAATCAGTGTCTTTTGCAAGCGGACTGCTACCATCTTTTGCTGGCTTATAATCACTAAGCACTGGCAACACAAGTGGCAACTCACTATCTTCCAACGCTTTGGTTGAACCATCTTCAAAATGTACAATAGGTACAGGTTCACCCCAGTAACGTTGACGTGCAAATATCCAGTCACGTAACTTATAATTAACCTTATATCTAGCAATGCCTTTACTTATTAACATCTCGGCAATTTGAGTTTTAGCAACTTCTACTGTTAACCCAGTAAACATTTCACTATTAATCAACTTGCAACCTTTACCAAGATAGTCTTGTTTTTCAAAGGCACACTTATCCACATCACGCCCTTCAATTACCTGTATCATAGGTATTTTATGCACTGTTGCATACTCGAAATCTCGTTGGTCATGAGATGGCACAGCCATAACAGCACCTGTACCATAACTAGCAAGTACAAAGTCACCAGCAAATATAGGAACCTCTCGTCCGTTAACTGGGTTAACAGCATATATTCCTTTTAATTGAACTCCACTTTTACCTTTGTTAAGTTCAGTACGGTCAAGGTCGCTTAATTTTAAAGTTTCTTCACGATATTTAGCAACTTCGTCCCAGTTTTCAATCCTAGGCTTTAACTCCTCAACCAACTTACTATCAGGTGCAACAACCATAAATGTTATACCATAAATAGTTTCAATACAAGTAGTGAATATTGAGAACTTTCCACCGCCAACAATATTAAAATCAACTTCAACACCAGTAGACTTACCTATACGATTACGTTGCATTGCCTTAGTAGATTCAGGCCAATCAATTTCATTTAGTCCTTCAAGCAATCTTTCAGCATACTTAGGCATATCAATTACCCATTGCTTCATATTCTTTTTAACAACAGGATATCCACCACGCTCACTTTTACCATCAATAATTTCGTCATTTGCAAGTACGCAACCAAGTTCCTCACACCAGTTTACAGGCATTTCAACACATCTAGCAAGTCCGTCTTTGTACATTTGTTTAAATATCCATTGAGTCCATTTGTAATAACTAGGGTCGCTTGTGCGTATTTCCTTATCCCAGTCATAACTCAAACCAATATTCTTAAGTTGGTCGCCAAATATACCAATATTCTTTTCAGTAAATATTGCAGGATTATTACCAGTGTCAATAGCATATTGCTCGGCAGGTAGTCCAAACGAATCATAACCCATAGGGTGCAGTACGTTATATCCTTGCATACGCTTCATACGGCTAACAATATCGGTTGCTGTATAACCTTCAGGGTGACCTACGTGCAATCCCGAGCCCGATGGGTACGGAAACATATCAAGCGCATAAAACTTAGGCTTGCTAAAATCCCACACATCAGTTTTAAAAGTATTGTTTTGTTCCCAATACTTTTTCCACTTAGCTTCAACTTCAATATGATTATATTCTTTCATAAATTTCTCCCTTAATTTATAATTTTATCTAACTTATAAATACAACGAAATTATAGCGAAGTTTATAGGAATTAACCCTATATTCAACACTTTATAAGCACTAGAAAATCATTTAAAAATCTTCCATCTTTCAATTCGTAAGTTTTAACAATTATTATAATCAAACTAACACTAAATGTCAACCAACTTAACCAACTTTCCTACCATAAACACAACTTACATACTAAATTTTACTCAGTTATCCATGTAAACAAATACACTTAAAAAAGACTCTCATCAAGAGAGTCTTTTTTTACCAACCACAATTATTAATCACTAGTTATGTTAACCTTGATAATTAAAGTTATATAAAATCACACTACCTAGATTGTATGTTTCATAAACCAAATTTACTTCAATATATTTATGTGTAGTATCTACACCATCTATATCAGAGTAATTAATCATAGATGAAGCAAATGCAGCATTATCTGTTATCTCTGAACCGTTTGGGGAAATTGTTGGGAATCCTGAAACATCATTAAATACTAACGCAATCATATTTAATTTACCTTCATCATTAACAACGTTGCTTTTTGCTCCTAGGTTAGCCGCAATACTTCCGTTAATTAGCATAGGTACTGTAAGCCCACTTAAATTCATTGATGCAAAGTATGGAGTTTCTCCATTATTTAAGTTATTTGCATTCCAAGTTCCAACAAATTTAACGTTTTGAGCTTGATTGAATAATAATCCAGCCTTGTTAAATGAGTCTGGAGTAACCTCCATTCCGCAACCGCCACATAATCCTAAATTGATTGAATCTAGAACGATTTGACAAGCTGCCGTTTCAATACCATTTGACCATGTATTTTCAACAGTTACATTATATAATGAACTTGTATTCTTTTCGTTATAAGAAACAGCATGAGATACGCGAAGACCAACTCCAAATTGTGAAATTTTTACATTTTTAATGTCTACAAGATAACTTATCTCATCTTTATCTCCGCCAATTTCAATAGCTCTAAAATACTTACCTTTAGAATTTGAATCTGAAAGATTTGAATTTCCTTTAAATGCCACGTCCTTAATAACAACCTTGTGGTCAGCCTCGGCATTACCTTCCTTAGCAGCACCGCTAATTTTTAGGAATGTTCCAAGGTCTCCACTTGCAGCGTCCACCACACTTAAACTTGAAAGGTCAACTTCATAACCATTACCAAATAATTTCAAGTCACCACTAGCAACCGTGGTTTTTACATTTAAAATATCTTGAACATTTGAAATTATAGGTGTCAATTTATTGGTTTGCATATTAACGATATTAATTGTTTTACCGGTAGAATTTATTAAAGCGGTTTGCAACTCAGCAAATGTAGAAACGTTGATACCGTCATTTACAGTAAATTGCATACTTACTGACTTTTCTAAAATACTACCAGATACTGAAGTTGCTGTAACCTTAAATTTACCTTCCTCTGTAAATTTGATTTTACCATCATTAAATGTACCGGCTGTTGAACTAGTCCAATTTGAACCATCCCGTTTTTCAAATGTATAAGTTACGTCTGAACAGACATTTTCTCCTTTCACTCCAACATTAAAGTTAGATATTTCTTGATTTATTCCAGTTGAAAAATCAATATCTTTCTTTGTTTGAACAACTTGTGGTAACATTAAAGCTTCTGGAGCCTTAATACAGTTAACTTCAACATCTTTATAAACTTCACCTAGAGTAATTCTTAAAGTTGCAACGCCATGACCAATTGCACGTAAAGTGAAATCATATCCGTCTTTTGTTACTGAAAGAATTTGTTGGTCCTCAGTGCTTAATGAATATCCTAATGTTTTACCTAAAACTAATTGTGAATTTTCATTATAAACACCAACTTTGTAAACATAAGGAGTTTCAGCAGCATCAAGTCTTGTTATTTCATCATAACCATCTAGGTATAAACCCGATTCTGAATATTCAACAACCTTAAATTCAAGAATATTACTTGAAACATTTTTACCTTGAGCTTGAACCTTAATTATAGTGTTATATGGGGCAGTTGATTTAATTTTTAAATCTCTACCTGATATTTCAGCATAATTTCCACCTTGCAAAATCACCCAAGAAACTTGTTCGGTAGCGTTTGCAGGAGTTACAACACTAGATAGTTCGTAGAAGTTGTTTCTCATAACTTCAGTTACTTCAGCGCTTGCTTCGATAGCAGTTATATCAATTGAATCTACAACTATTGTAATTTCATTTGATTTCATACTATTTTTTTCAGCCAATACTTTAACAATATCACCCGGTTCTGCTGTGACGCTAATTGTTAAAACGCCATTTTCATCAATTTCCGCATAATCAGAACCTTCATTAATGCGGAATGTAAATCCGTCTGGTGTTTTGCCATCTATTAAAAGTTGAACACCTTCACCAGGTTTAAGTTTAGTCACATCATCTGTTGTTGATAATGTTATCTTATCTTTGCCACAGCCTGAAAGCATTGCTACAAAGAATGCAAAACATCCAACAATTGATAGTAACAGACTCTTTTTAAGTTTTTTCATTTTTTCCTCCTTTATAAATTTTTATAGACACTAAGACTTAAAACTTAGGTATCTAACACTAAAATAAATTCAACAGGATATTTAACAGTTCCGTTATGGTTAACATACGCTTCAATTGTAACTCTTTGATTAGCAATACCAAATGTTAAAATATCCCCATTAATGCTTGCACGATCTTTTCCTTTTGTAATTCTAAATAAAATATTTTCTTCATTTATTAAACTTGAATCATACATTATTAAATCTTTTAGATTTATTGTTTCCTGATTTACTTTGTACGCATCTTTTAAATCATGTTCTTCCGTTATTGCTGGCTTAAATGCCAATGTATATTTAAGAACCGTTACTCGACACGAACAAGATTTTTGGCCATCGACAGTTGTAACAGTTATAGTTACATATTGATTTTCAGCCATTGTTTTATTTGCTATTATCTTTCCATTTTGGTCAACTTCAACAGCTGTCGGATCAGATGATGTCCAAATAACATTTTTCTTTTCTGCTGGTAATTGTAAAGGATATACATTTGCCTCCAAGTCAACCGATGTATATAAGTGGATACTAATTTCATCAACTATAGAGTTTTTATATGTAATTACAACATCTTCCACTTGATCGGCTTCTACTTTAACTGCTAATTTGTCTGTAACATCAGTATCTAACGACTTTACAATAATCTCAGTATAGCCATAATCAACAGCCTTCAAAAGTCCATCCTTATCAATCTCAACAATTGATTCATCTAGTGAAAAATATGCCAGTTTCTTATTGTTAGCTAGTTCTGGATATATTTTTACATTTAGTAGCAATATATCTCCTTTAGCAAGGTTTAATGTATCCAATGATTTACCATCTTCATCTATAATTTCAATTTTTTCCACATTAATATAGGTAAGATATGAAAATATTCTGCCTGCAATTGATATTGTTACCATCAGGAATATTGGCAAAATTAGTAATAGAATAATAATAAACTTTTTCATTATGATTCCAACCTCTCATATTGATAGAATACACGCAAAATAAGGATGTATGCCATATATAAACAATATACGATACTAAGCACAAGCAATATTACGAAAGACCATATTCCTAAATTAGTAGAAGCAAATGCTATTATAATAATTCCTGCTAATAAAGCAAGTATCAACCCACTTACAATAGAAGTTGTTACATTTTTGTTTATCTTTGAAATATCATCGCTATTGAACCAATCTAATGATGGGCGCTTTAAATCCTTATCAAAACTATAAAACATATGCCCTAATGATATAAATAAGCATATCAATGTTGTAAAAATCACCACCGCAATATCCATATAAAACGCAGTTACTATTCCTGTCAAAATAATTGCACCAACCGAGAACATTGCATTAAATGCTAATTTTGCAAAAGTTTGCTTATAGTAATTTACTGGTGAACTTTTGATTAAATAGAAATTTGTACCTTCTCGCGAAATTGCACTTGCTGAATACAAATTTGATAATGTTGCAAATACTGCAACAATCAAAACATGGGCACCATTTATCATTTGTACGCCAGTTTGATTAACCACCATACCTAATAATAGATTGTCATACACAACAACTACAAATGGCATCAATAGTGTAAATATGAAATTATCAAAGATAACACCCGGAGATCTAAATACATTTAAAAATTCAACCTTTAACATCGATCTAAATGCAGTTGTAGTTTTGTATTTAGCATTCTTCTTAACCGAAACTGAATGTTCCAAATTCCTCATTGCGATTTTAAAGAAAAATGGTTTTACGGTAAAGAACGCTACAATAAATATTATAGCACTTATAACCAAATAAACTAGTATTCCATACATTTTTGATGGATACATTACTGCTTTAGCAAGCAATAAATATATAAAGTTGTTTTTGCCCAAACTATAAATAGCTTTATTAGCACTTTTAACAATTTCAATTTGCTTTGAAACAATGTCAAATCCTTCTGCAATACCTGAAAGCAAATTTACATAAAGCGTAATAGCAACCACAACAGCGCCTAAAATAATGATTGTTGCCAATATAAAATGTTTTTTAAAAAATTTTAATACATATGTAGCAGGAATGGAAATCAATAGTGCTATCGATAATGGTAACATTGGCAATATAACTATAAACAACGGCATTAGTAGGAAATAACTTAATCCAAAACCCGCAGAGCTACCACCCATTAAACCAACTGAAAACACTAATGGAATGGTAATTACAAAACTAATTATAATCTCCTGAACATACGATAAGAGAATTTTTGATACGAATACCTGATTAGGCGATACCGGTAATGACATTAACAGTTCATTATCCTTGTTTTGAAAAAGATTTTTTATCGTACCACCTATAACAAAAAACAATGAAATTAGTTGAGTTATTAACAAAATTGTTGAAATTAATTCCGCTGTAATTTTTAAACCAAGCAACACAAATTTTAAGAATAATGTATAACAAGCAACTACCAGCACTGCAATAATTAATAAGTACTTAACAATAGAGCCTATCATTTTCTTCTTATTTCCGGTTTTTAGTATGTCAAATTTCTCATCAAATTGTAATTTGAAAAGTTTTAGTACTTGATTCATTTCACATTACCATCCCCTTCATCATAAATTACAGACATAAATAGTTCTTCCAAAGATTGGTTATCTTTTTTAAGTTGTTTTAAATCGTAAATCCCCTTAAGTTCACCTTTTTTTATAATACATACTCTGTCACATAGGTTTTCAACGACGTCCAAAATATGAGAACTAAAAAATACTGTATTACCTTCCTCTGCATGTTTTCTCATCGCCTGCTTTAACTGAAAGCAACTTTGAGGATCAAGGCCAGTTAAAGGTTCATCAAGTATCCAAAGTTTTGGATTATGAACTAGTGCTGCAATAACAGTAATTTTTTGTTTCATACCATGGCTATAACTTTTGATTTGCTTATCAAAGGCATGACCTAGATTAAAAACTTCTAAATACTTATCACATCTTTCCTTAACTTGCTGTGCTGGAACATTATAAATGCTTGCAATATGATTAACATATTCTCTACCCGTCAATCTTTCGAAAACCGCGTGGTTGTCTGGAACATAACCAATATTGTACTTCGTTTTAATTGGCTCCCTTTTCAAATCTATTCCACAAACTTCAATAGTTCCCTCATCAAATGGCAAAACTCCAACTACACTTTTAATTGTTGTTGATTTTCCTGCACCGTTTGGTCCTAAAAATCCAAAAATCTCACCTGGTTTTAATTCTAATGATAAATCCTTTACCGAGTACACATCACTACCACTATATTTTTTCTTTAAATTCGTTATTTTTAGCATACAAACTCCTAATCTTTATAATCTCTTTGCGCTTTCGATTTTTTGCCCGTTATTTTTTCATACATATCAATCTTAGCCTTTCTTAATTCAAAATTATCATCTAAAAACTCATAAATTTTCATCATTACAAAATAAAATCCTATACACAACAATAAAAATCCCGAATAGATAATCAACTGGAATATTGGCCAAATTTCAAATCTATTAAATAACACAAAGTGCACATTTTCCGTAAATGATAGGAACGGGAAATAGTCAAATGCTTTATCTAAATCAAATATATAGAAGTAATTAACCCTACTATAACCCGATGTCTCTGCAAATCCATTAATTATTGTTCCTGATATCCAACAGAATAGAAAGTAAAGCGAAAACCCTATAACTAGATGCTTTATTGCATTTGGCTTTAATCTTGGGAATATTCTTAACAACATACAAGTCATTGGCACAGCTAAAACCTGCATATGTTCAACCAAGAAATGTATATTCCAAAATCCTGCAAAACCTCCCGATGTATCCGGTGCAAGCATTGCTATCAATGTACCTACAATATTTGCCAAAAATGAGAAATTGAAGAATGCTTTATTTTTTATAATAAGTGTAAACACAAAAAAGTATGCGCCCAAATTACATAATTGAAATGGAAGACGTGCAATTGTAAATCCCATTAAATATAGCGAATTGTAATGCATAAATAGCGATAAAGCCAAAAACATACATACCATATATCTTTGACGGTAATCTCTAAATCTAAATACAATATATAATATAATTATTTCAAGCAAAGTTATAAAAATCCAAACCAAATTTCCAATTGACAAAGCAGATGTTGTGATGTGTGTATATCCTAGAATAGATTGAGGGATATACACAGGCATTAGAGATAAACATATAAACGGAAGTGAAATCAATAAATTAGTCCATTCTTCCTTACTTTTAAAATTAAAGAAATGCCTTTCCACCAAAATAAATGATATTGGTATAACCATCGAAATAATCATTTCTATACTAAAATATATTGATCTAAATAAATATGGAGTTTGTATTCCTCTGCCCACGGTGGAAAAAACATCCCCCATAAAATAAGCCATATAGTCACTAAAATACACTGTGCTTAAAATTGAAAATGGTAAACATACAAAAATTGAAATATTTTTAAACAATCTGCTTTTAAAGAAAACAGCTATTACAAACACAACATAAGATATGTTTTGTCCCCACCTTAAAATTGATTGTAAAATATCTGTGGACTCATAATACACCCCATCATATATACCTTTGTTAATAACCCATATAAATGAGTCTGCCAGCATAAATCTAAAAAATCCAATAACTAAATAGGTAACAGATAAAATCTTTAAAAATATGGAAAATCCTTTTTTATTTTTACCTTTAAATATTAAGAATAGTGCAAGGCTCAGCATTATCACTATAGAAAAAACGACAAAAGTTTCCAAGTTGTATATTCCTTTTACTATAAGTTTCATTTTTCGACTAAAATTAGTATACCCCAAAGAAAAATAAAAAGCAACCTTTTAAAATATTTTTTTTTACTTTAAGTGAAATATTATAAATAAAAACATGTTTTAAACCATTTTTATCAAATATACAACTTTCATACTATAAATACGTTAAATCAAAATAGTCACACTCGAACAAAATAAAAAGCATTTCATGGTTGCCTCATTAAAAAATCTATATATAATAGGTAACCCACAGGGAATCCAACTCAGAATTTCTTATGATAGCCCAAAAGTCGTTTAAATAATATTTCTAACGATCATTTCGTAAGTTTTAACAAACTTTATAATCAAACTGATGCAAAATGTCAACCAACTTGGCTAACTTTTCCACCATAAACACACCTGCCACCTAAATTACGGTGCACAAATGGTGCACTTTTCCCCACTTTCCCATTTCGGGTGCAATTTGCACATAATCTTATTATATTTACTTATATGTAACATAAAAATACCTGCAATTTTACTTACAGGTATTTTTTCATAAATTAACTTACCTTTTTAGCATTTCCGATACATTTTATGTCTTTAGTTTCAAAATTATATTCTATAGCACTAGTGTTATCCATAAAATACATTGGTTTACTAGTTATTTCAGAAATTTGTTGTAATCTACTTAAATAACTTTGTTCTTCAATAGAGTGTACATCTACATAAAACTCATTTATTAGACCTATTCCATTTAAATGCTCTTGATCCTGAATAAAGCTATTTTCTTGCATAATATAATAATCGTTAAAGAAAATTTCAGCGCCAGCACTTTCTCCAATAACAACACCATTATAGTTTGCTAAAATGTTTTTGTATGGTGATAATTGTTTTAATAGCATATGTGGATTTCCGCCAGTAATAACCAAAAGTCCACTTTCTTGAATATCTTTTTCCATTTCTTCTTGTGTCTTTTTAAAGCAATTTTCTACAACAACTTCAAATCCTAATTCAGTTAATCTATCATAATATTTACTCATTCCTGGAATTATCCATTTTTCTTCTAAATCTTCACTACCAAACTCATTGGGAAATGACCATGGCAACACAACCGCCTGTTTATTTTTAAAATTGCTTAAATCTTCCTTAATTTCACCTAATATATATTTTACCTTTGAACATAAATAAATTTTCATATTCCTGAACCTTTATAATATACTTTTAATCTTTTTTGCCTTTAATATCCTTTTTTAGATTAGATGAGGTGCGAACAATGCCGTTTCCGTTTGAGAAGAAAATATATTTTGAATCACCAATTAAACTTATTTTATCATTATGTATATATAGTACATCATCTTCAGGTAAATAGATTAATTTGTTTTTTACAGTATATTCTTTCAAGTAATTAATGTTCTTTTTATAGTTTTTCTTTTTCAAATGACACAAAAGTGAAATATCGTTTAGATAATTAAATCCTTCAGTATCTTTAAGTCCAATTTTATTGCCGTCATCTAATAAACAAGCATCTATATTTTTACCAAAAATTATAGCGCCTGCACTTCCTCCAAATACAATTCCACCATTTTGTAAATATGTTTTGATCTTATCAACATTATTATTTTGTTTCAATTCGTTTAGTAGTTTATATGTATTTCCCCCACCTATAAAAATGGCACTGTAGTTATTAAAATCTTTTTCAGATAATTCCAAAGAAGATCTCACAATTTCAAATTTGTCTAATTTAATAGACTTAATTTCGCTTTCGAACCAATTAGCGCAGCCATCATATCTATTCTCATTCATTGCTAATGGAACATATAAGATAGGTTTTTGTTTATCTAAAAGTCCTTTAAACTTAAACATTGCTTTTGTAATCTGTTTGCCAGATCCACCACCACATAAAAATAATTTCATAATAATATTCTCGTTTTTATTTTCCTAAATCCAATATTTTATCGAGTTGCCCGCACATAGTAATCTTTTTTTGAATTCTTCTCTTGAAAGGTTGCTCATGAATATTTTGTTTTTTATTTATATAAATAAAAATTTCCATTTTTTCTCACTTTAATATTTAATATGTTTACTAAATTCTTTTATTAAATTCTTCTTTGCAAAGTCTGTGTTAACATATGCCAGCCATCTAAGTTCGGCGTTGTTTTTGATTGTACCATTACTGCTTTTATCAATCACTATTTCAACTTTGTCTCCCTCGTACAGTTTGGTATAAGGAGGGGATTTGGTTTTTGAGTTGTTAATAATTGCATATTTAAATCCAAAACCGATATCTTTATGTATCTTAAATGCAAAGTCAAGCACCGTGCTTCCCTTTGGGATAAACTTTATTTCACCAGACCTTGTTGCAACCTTAATTAATTCCACATCTAAACTATCAAGGTTATCTTCATCTAATAATTCATTATCTTGACCATCTAAAGTACCATTTCTAAGCAACTGATAATCTGATAGCGACATTACGTATAGGTTATACTTGTTTTTATAATTATCTTCTAGTTGATAAAATGGTTTTTTAGTAAATGTTCCAACTTTTGCATCAATAATCTTGATATAGTTGCTTAAATTTTTGTTTATAATATCTAATATTTGACCTATTGCATCTTTATACTTTTTATTTTTATACAATAGGTAAATATTATAGTTTGT
>JBKSMT010000097.1:0-2693 GCA_046881945.1 Clostridia bacterium | reverse complement strand
CAATTCGGCAATTTCAGTATCAGGAGCAATCTTATATAAACTATCTGCAATTTTTACAATATCTTCTTCAATAACCTCGTCGTCATGTTCGTCATAAATTTCACCAACAATTTGCTCGATAGCATCTTCCATTGTAACAATACCACTAGTTCCGCCATGCTCATCAAGAACAATTGCCATATGTTTTTTACTTTTTTGCATTTCTTTAATAATATCGTCTACCGTCATTGTTTCGGTAATATTTAAAGGTTTAGTCATAAGATTAGTAACGCTTAAATTTTTGTTATCAACAAGTGCAAAGAACAAGTCCTTTTGGCTAAGCACACCAATTATATTATCAATATTTTCCTTATATACAGGCAAACGTGTAAATTGAGTACTTTTAAACACTTCTTTAATATGTTCAATATCATCTTCAACATTAATAGCCTTAACGTCTACACGTGGTATCATAATATCATATGCTGTATTTTGATTTAAATCCAAAACACCTTGAATTAAGTCAGCGTCATCACTATCAATAACACCTTCCTCTTGCATTGTATCAATAATACTTTCCAATTCATCTTCGGTTACTGTTGGAGTATCGTCAGTTTTTGTTTTAACTACTTTATTTTGAAGTGCTAAAAATACGAAAGTTATAGGTGTTAAAATTTTCATTAGGAAGAACAATATACCTGAAAATCTTAAAGCCAACTTTTCGCCATTAATCTTAGCCGCCGCCTTAGGTAATATTTCACCAAAAATCAATACAATAATTGTCATAACAACGGTATTTACCGCATTTGACAAAGTTGGATTTTTGATAAGCATTGTAAATACATACGCACAAATAGTTGTACAAGCAATATTTACAAGATTGTTACCTACTAATATTGTTGTAAGTGTTTTTTGATAATGCTCGCTAATGTATACCGCCTTACGTGCACCTTTTACTTTATTTTCAGCTAAACTTCTTAAACGAAGATTTGAAACTGTTGTAAAAGCAGTTTCACTGCACGAAAAGAATGCTGAACAACATAGTAAAAAGATTATAACTAAAGATAATCCTAAAGTTGTAGTTAAATTAATGCTTAATGTACACTGTAAATACGGGTCCATTTAAAAAACTCCTAAAATAATTTATTAATATATTGTATTATATCATAAATTTAGTAATTTGTAAAGTACTATTACTAAAAATACATATTATGAACAAAATACAGCTCTAATATAGATAATGTTTAAATTTAGATATTTTTAAATAATTATTATGTACATAGGTATATACATTTGTTAAAAATTGATTTATTTCACACCTACAAAACATATCTCTAAACAAATTTATTATATTAACATCGTCAATAATTAAATTATAAAAATGTGGATATGTTGGACTTGAGGTAATTGACTTAAGTTCACTATAATTAAATATTGCATCTATAGATAATTCGGCAAACATCCATATTTTATTTTTAGCATCAAATTCAGTCTCAAATACCCAATTATTATCAGTCTTCCATTTGTTTACAAGTATTAACTTAGTAAGTAATATAATAAAATTTTTAAACATCTCATTAACATCTTCACTATAAATTAAATATATACACTTATCCATTAAAGCAACTTCATTAATTGGCAATAACTGTATATAACAATATCTATATTCAGTTATATCTTTAACAATATTAATATCTAAAATTTTACTTATAATACTGTAATATTTATTACGATAATTATCCCACATATTTTGCAAACTCTTACATTTTTCATTTATGTTATCTTTTATACAATTATTAATTTCACCAACCTTAATATTTATATCTATCAAATAATTATCATTATTGATATCTTCATAACTTAAATTATATATTTTAGCAATCTTTTCCTTATCGCAATTATTATAACCTAAATTCTTATATATACTTCCTATATCAATAGATATATCCTTATCATCACGCATCTTAAAACAATAATCAAATTCATTTATTTTCATAGTTTTATCAATATAACATACTTTAAATTCAAAATCAAATATTTATTTTAAATAAATCTTACATAACTCAATATTTCGTTAAATATTAGTCGATTTTCGTCGAATATTCTACATTTTATCAAAAATTTATATAATAGAAATCGTTATTTACAATATTAAAAATTTATATACCCGTATATTTTTATTAAAACTTATCCAAAATAAAGATATCATAAAGGAGGTTATATGAGTATAAAAGGCAAAAAGATATTATCAATTATTACTTACTACACATTGCTTAGTATTGCTATTTTAATGGCTTCTATGACAATCATTTTTGTTCTTAATCGTGTAGTTCCCGCATGGGCTAAAGTGCTGTATATTTTATGGGCTTGTGCCGTAATAGGAACATTAATATTTGATATCATTTGCACTACAACTAAACGTATGAAATTTGTATCTGGTATAATGGTATATGTATTAAGTGTTGTAAGTATTATTGTTACTGCTATTTTATATCTAGTTAGCGCAGGACTTACTACTGGTCTTACCGAAATATTTATGCCGGTTTACGTAGGTGTTGCAGCAATAGTATTATCAACATCAGTTTATATGATTGCAACTTTCATAGTTGGCGAAAGCGTTGTTGAACACAAATCTGCACTTAAAAGCATTAAAGAAAAACAAAACTAATTAAAAAAATTTCACATATTTATATATGTGAAATTTTTTATCTAAC
>JBKSMT010000096.1:0-5319 GCA_046881945.1 Clostridia bacterium | reverse complement strand
AAAATAGTTCCTGATTATGAGGGGTTTATTGATAGTTTTAGCTCAAGTCCCATCAAATCATTTTTCATAAATAATAATAAGATAAGCAATGAGCAGTTTTTAAGTCAAAATACTTGGGATATAACTCCTTGTGCTGAGGGGTATATATTAAATGATGATATAAAGGTGGGTAAAACTCCACAACATCATGCAGGTATGATATACATGCAAGAACTAAGTGCTATGATGCCAGCAACCTTCTTACCTTTAAATGAAACGGATTGGGTTATAGATTTGTGTGCTTCTCCGGGAGGTAAGTCTATACAAGTTGCAAATAAAATTTCTAAGGGAGTGTTAATTTCTAATGAAATCGTTAGGTCTCGTGCAAATGTGCTTAAATCAAATATTGAACGTATGGGGCTTACTAATGTGATAGTTTCAAACAACGAACCTAAAATGTTGGAAAACTATTTTACAGGTGTTTTTGATGCTGTCATTGCTGATGCTCCATGCTCAGGCGAGGGTATGTTTAGGAAAGATAGCGACGCAATACTTAACTGGAGTCAGCAAAATGTTGAAGCTTGTGCAATTAGACAAAAAGCGATATTGGAAACTGCCAACAAATTATTAAAGGCTAATGGATATTTATTGTATTCTACTTGTACTTTTTCGGTTGAAGAGGATGAACAGGTGGTTGCGGACTTTTGCAGTAAATATAATTATGAGATTATTCCTATTAAATATGATGGCGCAACTAATGGTATAAAAATCGATGGATTTGATACTCACCATACATTAAGGTTTTATCCTCACAAGTTTAATGGCGAAGGACAGTTTGTTGCGTTGTTAAAGAAACTAGATAAAACTAACCAATTTATCAAAGGTAAAGTTTTCTTTAAACCATTATTAAAATTTCCAACCGAATACAAACTTTTTAAATCTTTTTGCGAGCAAAACTTAACTGATTATGACAGTATTATTACAAATGTAGTATATAACAATTCAGTTATTTACTATCTTTCAAATAAGCAACTTGCTGAAAGTGGTATTAACTTGGTTAATGCAGGAGTGATAGTAGGTGAAATTGTTAAAGGTAGATTTGAGCCCAATCATAATCTAGCGACTTGTTTCGGTAATTGTTTTAAACATCAACTTGATGTTGATGAGGTTGAAGCATACCAATTCTTAAAGGGGGAAACTTTGCCTTGCCAGTTAAATGGGTTCGTTGCTGTTAAATTTAATAATGTGGTGTTGGGATTTGGAAAAAGTGCTAATGGGGTACTTAAAAATCATTATCCTAAAGGATTAAGAAATAATGTATAATAAATAACTTTTAATCACAAAAAAATAAAAATTAATTAAGTTAAAATCAAAATAAAATAATTTAAAATATTAAAATAACCCCTAAAAATCATTTTTTGGAGGTTATTTTTATTAAAAATAAGCATAAAAGTGTTTAAATTTTAACTTTTTTAAAGAATTTGTCCACAAATTTTAAAAAAAGTATTGAAATTTATCCAATTATGTAGTATATTATTTATAAAATAAATACGGTTGTAGTATATGACCGTATTTGAGAGGAGAACAATTATGATTATATCACTATCAAATGTTTTAGCAACAAGTATGTGGATTGCATTTTTAAGTGTCCTTGCTATTGTTGGTATTATTGTTGCTGGCGGTGTTATTGTTGCCTTGCTAGGCAAAATGGTGTTAACTTTGGTCACGCCTAAACAAAATTTAAATGAAGTTAAGGTCGATGAATTTGGATATGTTAATCAGTATTCCGATAGTTACATACCTCAAAATGAGGAATTTGCTCAACAGTCTGTAACGGCTCAACCTCAAATCAAATCTCAAGCACCAGTTGATGATTATGCTTATGCGGTTGACGTAGATAATAACAAAGCAAAAGCTGAAGAGGAGTTGTTGAAAAAGGAAGTTAAAGATGAAGCTGAAGACGATTTCTTTAAAGACTTTGTTGGCGATAATGATGATAGATTTGGCGATGATGACTTAATGAGTATGATTGATGAAATATCTCAAGATGTGCTTGATGAAGAAGATGAACAAGTTAATCAAACTGCTAAACTTGAAAGTGAAGTTAATAAGTCAGTACTTGATAAGTATTCTATTGATGATTATTTCGATGATAAAGATGAAGATTTGGAAGATGATGATATGGTAATTGATGAATTGGAAGAAGAATCAATTGAACCAACAGAAGAAGTAAATAACATTGTTGACGAGCAAACAATGGAAGAAATTGACACATTAAAACAACAAGTTAAGGAAATAGTGGAAAGTATGGAAGAAAACAAAAATCAAAACGAAACATTTAATGAACAATTAATAAACATTTTAAACGAATTAAAGGAAGCTAATAAAAAAGAGGTTCGTACAGTTGATGATGCTGAACGTGAAATTATTGAATTAAAACAACAATTAGAAGATTCACGTGTCGAGATGGAAGAACAAATTCAAGCATGTATTGCTGATAAAGATGCTGAATTGCAACAACGTTTGCAAGAACAATTAAATGCATCAAATGCTGAAATTGAAGGATTAAAAGCTCAATTATCAGAGTTATTAAGAAAGATGGAAGAACCTGATGATGCTGAAGAAGTAGAGCCAGAAACAGTTGAAGAAGTAACCGAAAATGACGAACTTGTAGCACTACGTGACGAAGTTAAAGAAATGTTAAATGCAATGCGTGAAGAAAATGCTGCTCAAACAAGTGAATTTAATGCTCAATTACTTGAAATATTAAACGAGATGAAGCAAGCGACATTAAATAAGGCTGAACAAGTTTCGATTGAAACTAATGAGGAAGCTGTTGCTGAAGTAGATGAATGGAAGGCTGAATTAGATGAAGCTGAAAAGGAAATGCAAGAACAATTCAAGCAAGAAATGCTTCATAAAGATGAGGAAGAAAAGGCTGAACTTCGTGCTCAAATGGAAAGTTACAATGATGAAATTGCTGAATTAAAGGAACAATTAATTTTCCTTAAGGAACAATTTGTAGTTGAAAGTGAAAATGCGAAAAATGAAAATCAAGCATTGCTTGACCAACTTGAGTCAGAACGTAAGTATCGTATTAAGTTAGAGCAAGAAAAACTTGAAAATGAACAAGCACAACAAGAACAATTGGATTTATTAAGAAAAGAAAACGAAGAATTAACTGATCGCATTCAAAATAGTATTAAAACTGAACCATTAAGTCAAGACGAGTTAGATGATTTATATAGCGAAGTTACTGATATTGACTATAGTGCAATTAAACACATGAATGACGAACAAATCGAAAAGAAAGTTTCTGAGAAATTGGAAAGTTCAAAGCAAGAAATAGATGAATTAAAGCAACAAGTTGACCGTTTGACTACTTATATTAAGGAACGTGAAGATAGTTTGGCTGAACAAATAGATGTAAATGAAGTGAGATCAGCTGATTTTGATATCGAACAATTTAAGGAAGTTACCGCTCAAGAAATTGAAGAAAAGGTTAGAGAAAAAATAATCGAATCAATGGCTGAAATCGAAATCTTGAAGGAAGAACTTATCAAAACTAAGCAAGACATCGAAAATCAATATAAGGAACAATTAGCAAATACTGATGCCGGTATGGAATATGACCGCGTAAGCAAATTGCAAAGTTCGGCTGAAAAAATTGATAGTTTAAATGAAAAACTTGAACAAGTTTCACAAGATTTAGAAACTGAACACGAAAACATTAAGGATACAACTGAGGAATGTGTTGCCGAAATCGAAGCAATCCGCGAGGAAAAGCTAGAGTTGGCTAAACAAGGAGACCTTGAAGATAGTACAATGTCAGTTGTAGGACCTAAAAATAATAAGGTTGCTTTAATTGCGAGTGATGATATTCAAGTTGAAAATATTGAAAAAATTGATTATGAAATTGCTAAACAATTAACTGAAGCTGAATTAAATGAAATTGTTGAAGCTCGTTTGCAAGATTCAAATAAGCAAATTGAAGACTTGAAAAATGAAATCGAAAATCTAAAGAAAGATTTGGCAGATAAGGACGATTTGATTAATAAGGCTCAAGAAACTACTGTTCCGGTAGTAAGAAGTCCACTATTTGACGTTGAAATGATTAAAACTATCACTGCTCAAGAAGTTGAAAAGAAAGTTCAAGAACGTTTAGCTGAAGCGATGAAAGAAATTGAAGAAATGAAAGCACAACTTGAATTATCTAAAAAGGAAATTGAACGTCAATATAAGCAAGAAGTTATAAATAATACTGAGGAAAGTAAGGAAGTTAAGGATAAATTAAAAGATTCGGCTGCTGAGGTTATTGAACTTAAAGAACAATTAATTGACCTAACTGAACAACTAGTATTAGAACATGAAGATGCTAAAAACAATAGTGAAGCAATCGTAGAACAATTAGACCAAGATCGTCAAATTGCACGTCAACAACTTGCTATTGCTGAAACAAGCACAACTATTACTGAATCTGCTGAGGTGACTATTATTGGACCAAAAAATAATCAAGTGGCATTAGTTACTGGTGGAGCAATGATTACTGAAGAGGTTGAGGACATGAATGAAAATATCCCTACAATTGATATTGAAACTGTAAGACAATTAACTGAACAAGAAATTGAAGAAAAAGTTCAATCAAGATTGGCATCTTCAATTATCGAAATCGAAGAATTGAAAAAGCAAATACTAAATCTATCAATTCAAATTAGCGAAATTAAGGGTGAGCCAGAGGGTGAAGATGACAGTAAACCTATGGTATTCCACTATGCTACTGAGGAAGCTTATTTGGAAAGACTTGCTATTTTAGAAGAAAGATTAAGAAACGCTAAAAAGGACCTTAAGATTAATAATAAGGAACTTAAACCTCTTGAAAAAGTAAAACGTACTTTGGAAAGAGATAAATTAAAACTTCGTCGTAAATTTGCTATCGTGGCTAAGAAGAAAGTTGCGTTGTATGGTGTTAATAATTATGTTGATATCGACAAGGAAAAGGCTGAAAAATTAGCTCAAGAATTAGAGTTGTTAGAAGGCTTAAAACTATCGGTTGGTCACTGCGAAGAAGTTATGAACGCAAATGTGGATAGATATCCAATACTTGTTCATACTGACAAGATATTGCGTGAAAATATTGAAAATATTGAAAGCGATATCGCTAGTTTAAACAAGGAACTTCAAGCATTACGCGAAAAGAACGGAAGCGAAGAATAATAACTTAAAAATTCTCATACTAAGGGTTATGCCTTTTGAAACTAGTGAAATTAAAAACACCATAATAATCAATTATTGAATTATTATAGTGTTTTTGTTATAAAAAGTAAAAAATCATAAAAAAAC
>JBKSMT010000095.1:0-1993 GCA_046881945.1 Clostridia bacterium | reverse complement strand
TTGGTTTTGTTCCAACACCGATAAACGTTCAGTTTTGGGTATAATAATTTCGCCCTTGTTAGGCTCAATTTCACCTGACAAAATCTTCATAAAAGTAGACTTACCAGCACCATTAGCACCAATAACGCCGTAGCAATTACCTTTATTAAATTTTAAATTAACATCTTCAAATAATTTTCTGCTTCCAAATTGTAAACTTACTCCACTTACTGTTATCATAATTCTCTCCTAAAATTTATTGTACCATATTATATTAATATAGTCAACCCCTACAATCATTTTAATATTAATAAAAATTGTATTAATTCACACTTAAAATGCATTAAAAAAGGGTGATTAACCCTTATTTAATAAATCTACGAATATCGTCCAAAGTACTACAACTTGTATGTTGAGTATAATACACTACTGCTGAAATAGCATCAATTTCAGACAATTTGTCAATAGCAACATTAACTATATCCATTGTAGTAATTTCTTGTTTGCCTTCAAGCAATAGCGCTGACTCGATATTTTCAGCCAACATATCAATATCGCTAACATCTTGACAATATGTCGCATATTTTAAACTTTCAATCAATTTTTCAAGTTTAAAAGGTTCCCGTTCATTAAACACATTAGTTACAATCATAGGACTTGTTTCAACAGTTTCGTAGGTAGTAAAACGCTTACCGCATTTAATACACTCCCTACGACGGCGGATTGAAGTATCCTTTAAATATCTACTATCCACGACTTTACTTTCGTTGCAACCACAAAATACACATTTCATAATTTAATCTCCTAGTATTAGTATGTAATAATTATTGCACATTTTTAAAAATTTTACAACTGTTTTAATACTATTAATTAAAATTTTATACATTTTGTAGTATATTACAAAAAATTATAACACAATTTATTGTGTTTATATGTAAATTATATTCATAATTAGCATTGTTTATCGCAATCTTTTTTAGGTGTAGATGGTTTATTAGGAGGCAATGGTTTAATATGGTCATTATTTATATATAACTCCACCAATATCACGTCAATGCCTATCTTACATACGCAATCAAATGGTATAAAAATTTCTTTACCGCTTTTAAAACACGATAACCACCCCGTTGTGGGACTAGGTACAATCAAACCTAATATTTTACAATTTTTAACATCAACAACCATATCAATTATACGTCCTAATGTCTTACCATCTACCACATTTATCACTTGCTTACATTTCAGTTCCAAAAATGTTGTTTCCATTTATATATAGATATTATTTAATTTACAAAAAATTGCATAATAAAAAAAATCCGCTAAACAAAGATTAGTGGATTTTTATTTTAATTATCTAATTTTATCATTTCTTAATATAAATGCATTTTCGCCTTCCGGCAATAAATATCGTTGAATAAAACTAATACCTCCGATATGTTTAATTAACTTTAATTCGTCAAATGTAGCAGTGGTAATAATAAAGAAATTTATATATTTTTTACCATGTTTAAGTTCAAAAAATCTTGTTTCAAACATCGCAGGGATTCCAACCAGTGCAATACCCATATCAGTGAGTGGACAAAATGGTTTATCCCCCTCATTAATAAAATATTTACCATATCCCATTTCCGAATCTGTTAAATATAATATATTGCTTATTTTATGTACCAATTCCATAGGCCAATTATTATTAATGCTATCAAAAGAAAATTTCCAATTTTTGTCAAGCAATAATATAAATTCGCAATTATTATAAGTTCCGCCTTTTAGCTTAATATCGCTAACGCCCAATGTTGCAATCACGTTATAATCATGGAGTTTATTAGGGCGTGATAAAATAAGTTGTGGCTTAAAGGGCATATCCTTGGTTGGAGTATAATTTAAAACCTCAAACTCTCCCAAATTTGATTTATAATGTTCCCTTATAGCATTTAATAACTTTTCTTTCATAGGCAACCTCCCTAATTAAATTTATTTTTGATTTGTTTAATTGTATAAATATCCTTTTTAGTAG
>JBKSMT010000094.1:0-1516 GCA_046881945.1 Clostridia bacterium | reverse complement strand
TCTTGTTATTTTCTAATATAAGTTTTTCGCAAGGCGAACAATTCCAAAAAAATAATTTTACTTTTGAAGTGATTGGGGATAATGAATTAGCTGTAGTAAGCTACAATTCACAAACCTCGGTAGTTTCTATTCCTTCAACTATTTTTTATGAGGGAATGTCTTATACTATTACCTCTATCAAAGGGAACGCTTTTTATAATAATGATTATTTAAAAGCGGTTGATATACCAGGCACAATTACAACAATAGGTACAGATTCAGATGATTATGGAGCATTTGAAGAATGTGATAGTTTACAATCAATCTCTTTGCCTAATAGTGTAATAAGTATAGGCTCTTATACTTTTTATAGTTGTAATGCTTTGTCAGAAGTTTTGCTTGGTAATGTAAATTCTATTGGCAAACAGGCTTTTCAATATTGTAATAATTTGGTAGAAATTGATATACCAAACAGTGTAGATAATGTTGGGAAAAAAGCGTTTAGTGATTGCAATATGTTATCTAATGTTAGATTACCTCAAACTTGTATTTTTGCCGTTGATGCTTTTGAAAATTCAGGAAAGATTATAATTAATAATGATATAACCTATGTAGGAAAAGATACATTGAATGTAGGTTCTTATAAATTTGCTTACGCAGGTTTAATGACCTTTAATCTTAATGGGTCTTTATATACATCTTCTGAATTAAGTGTAAGAAAATGTCCCGAATCAAAAAGTGGTGCGATTATAATACCTGCTTCGTTAAACATAGGAGGCGATTTGTTTCCTGTTACTACTATTGCACCAAAGGCTTTTGTGAATTGTGAAGCAATAACCTCTGTTTCAATTCCAAATACTATAACTTTTATTGCAAATGATGCTTTTGCTTTTTGCTTAGGATTGAATTCGGTTTTTTTGCCACAAAATGCTATTATTGCTTCTAATGCATTTGAAGGAGCTGGTGCGAAAACTTTTGATGATATAGTGTATGGGGGAAGTGATAGTTTGATTATAGGAAACTATGTGCTTACTTATCCTGGATTTACTACTTTCTATTTGAATGGTATTCCTTACAATAGTGCAAATGAATTAAGCGTAGTAAAATGTCCTGTAAGTAAAAGTGGAGCATTGTCAATTCCTTCTCAACTGCCAATAAATGGAACTTTATATCCGGTTACATCTATTAGAGGTGAAGCATTTTATAAATGTATTAATTTAACTTCAATTACTATTCCTAATACGATAATAACAATAGGGGATTTATCAGATGAATACGGAGCATTTGAAGAATGTAATAATTTAACCTCAATTACTATTCCAAGTGGCGTTGTTAATCTTGGAAGATATTCTTTTTATAGTTGTGATAATTTAACTACAATTGTTATTCCTAATAGTGTACTTGCTATTGGAGAATATGCATTTGAAAAATGCTCATCTTTAACCGAAGTTACTTTGCCAGTTAATGCAACAATCCCATCTAATTCTTTTTCTAACTTAGGAGTAAGTATTGATGGCGTTAAATATTCAGGAAATAA
>JBKSMT010000093.1:0-23632 GCA_046881945.1 Clostridia bacterium | reverse complement strand
AAAGATTTGTATTTTTAGTTATTGATATGATGGTTTATCTTGGATTGTAATAGTATACAAATGATAGGAATTGAGGTTTTAGATTTTAAAATTTAGAAAGTTGTAAATTAATTTTAAAAAAATGGTTGACAAAACGCAAATTTTGGTGTACTATATATCCGTATTTGGAATTCGTGAATATTCGCGAAAATATGTTAGGAGGATAAAATGGCTGTACCAAAAAGAAAAGTTTCAAAGTCTAGACGTGATAAAAGAAGAGCATCAAATTTTAGAATTAGTGTACCTTCAGTAGTTGACTGTCCACATTGTCATGAAAAGAAAATTGCTCACCAAGTATGCAAAAATTGCGGATACTATGATGGTCAAGAAAGAATTGTTGTAGACAAAGAGAAAAAAGACTAATTATTAAAAAATTGAGGTTTAAACGCCTCAATTTTTTTGTACTACAATTTAATTACCTGTATTTAATTTCAAATAGGTCATCAATAGATATATTAAAAAGTTCAGCAAGTTGTAATAGGTTGATTACATTAGGTAGTGCCACATTGTTCTCATATGCTTGATAACTTTGTGTTTTGATACCAATGCTTTCGGCTACTTGCTTTTGGGTTAATTTTCGTGCCAAACGTTCCATTTTTAAGTTTTTAGCAAAATTTTGGCAATATTTATAAAAAATGTCCTTCATATACTTGACATTTTACAGTTTTAAACTGTATTATACATATAAATCAGTTTCAAACTGATAAATCTTTGAGATTTGAAGAACAAAAGATGTTAAGGAGGGAATATATGGCAAATATTTTAGAAGATGAACAACGCGAAAGGATAAGAAGTGCATGCGATGAAATATATTCAACAATTAAAAGTTTGATTCCAAATATAGATGACGCTGAAAGAATATTTTATGTAATAAATTATGATAGAGGTAAAGTTGCAGAAATTAGTGATATTGCTAAGGAAATGTCTAATGCGACAACTAGTGAAGTTAGAAAACTTTTATCAAAATATAGTATAGATGAGATAAGACAAATTGCAAGTGAAATAAAAAGTAGAGCAGAAAAACTTGTAGAACAAAATAAATTTTATATACAAAATAAGAGTAAGATTTCGGATTTAAATTATCAATTAGAAAAGCATGAAAGTCAATTTAGTAGGGATAAAAAGACTGGAACTCAGAGAGTTATGGGTTATTCAGATAGAATTTATCGTGCTAGATTACAAGGAGAAATTAATCGCATTGTAGATAGCAAAGACTTTTTGTCAGGTATGATTTATATTCATGCAGACGCTGTTTGTAAGGATAAAATAAAATCATATGAGCAAAGACAACAACAATCTCAACAGCAAAAAGTAGAACAAAAAAGTGAAGAAATTAAACAAGAAAACATTGAGCAAGAAAAAACGACTGAAATAAACCAAGAAGAACAAATAAAAAAAGATATAAAAATTGATAATATTAAAGAAATAATAAAAGAAGAAAATGAATCTGAATTTATTCCCAAATTTAATGATAAAAACGAGCAAATTAAGGAAGCGTTGGAAAATCCTGAAAAACTTAAAAATTTAAGTATAGAACTTCAATTTGAAATATTAGAACAAAATCCAATGCTCATTGACCATGCAAGTTATGATGTTTACTATAAAAATGCGGATTTTGTTAATAAGTTAATAGCAAAAGAACCAAGAATATTACAAAGTAGTAAAGTTGGATATGGTATAACTGAAAAACATTTAGAAGAAGCAATAGAACAAAATCCATTTGCAATACAATATGTTGAGGAATATGTTGGTCAATCTGCATATAAATATGTGAAAATGGCAGTGGAAAGTAATCCAAAGTGCTTAAGTGTCATATCTAAACATGCACAAATTTCAGTAATACGCAGTTTTAGTGATGGTGAAGAAATGCTAAAGCATGCAAGTAATGAAGTCCAGTCAATAATGATAAGTCGTGATGCAAGTTATTTAGCATATGCAAGTTTGGATGTTAGAAATAATGATGAGGTGGTAAGAGGGGCTGTTGCACAAAATCCATCAATGTATCAATATGCTAGCGATAGGTTAAGAGATGATGTAGAAGTACAAAGGATAATGGTGGAAACTGATTTTAATGCATTAGATATGTTAAGTGAAGAACAACGAGAAAATCCAATATTTGCTGAACAAAAACAAAAATGGGATTTGGTTGAAGGGTTTAGAAAGGACGATGTTAAGTTGGACGATATAGATAAACAAAATTTTGTAGATATTAATTTTTATAATACAATCGTAGCAGAGTCTAAAAATAAAGTGTTAAGGCAATTCGATAGTCTTACTCAAGGTATGGAAATCAGTGACAAAGTGGAAGAAAAATTGCAAGCACAAGTTGAAAAGAAGTTAAAACAGGTTGAAAATAAACTACATAGACAACGTAACTGGGCATTGTTTAAAAATGGTATTAAAACCAAAATTGATGAGATTAAGGATAAATTTGATAAGGGTTTTGAGGCCGGAGTGGTTGCAAACGAAATCAAGCATATGGAGTTATAATTATGACAAAAGAAGAAATGATACAACAAATAAATAATACTTTTGATGCTTTATTTATAACTAAACCACAAACAAAGCAAGATGTAATTGATGATATTAATAAAAGGTTTGATAAATTGTTAATAAATATTAATGACTAATCAAAAGAAAAAGTTGAGAAAAATTATCTCAATTTTTTTTTGTTTTATATAGAAATAAATGCAAACTTTGTTAAATATTGTTTAAATTAATTGACAGTTTTGTATTGAAAATGATATACTAATATACGATTAAGGAGATACATTATGAAAAATTTTAAAAAGATATTAGGAGCTTCAGCAATGGTATTATGCGCACCATTTGTTTTAGCTGGTTGTGCAAAAGAGGACAATCCTCCAATTTCAAGTACAGTTTACGGTGACGTGAACCAAGATTGCAAGGTTGATAACGCTGATATAACTTGTATGTTAAACTATATCAAAGGCGAACAACAATTAAATGAACAGCAACTATTAAATGCTGATGTTAATGGAGATGAAGAAATTAATTTTGTTGACAAGATGATATTAAATGAATATGTGTTAAATTATGATAACGAAACACAAACATCAACAATAACATTGCCATATCAGTCAACTATAAAATACGGTGATGTTAATTTAAATGGTGAAGTGAAACTTAATGATGCAATAACATTGTCAGGATATCTTGCAGATAGTGTAGCGAATTATTTAACCTTTGAACAACAGTTAAATGCAGATGTTAATCAAGATGGTTTAGTTAATCAAGATGATAGAACAGCTTTGATGCAAATTATTGCAAATGAGTAGATTATTAAAAATTGAGGTTTATATACCTCAATTTTTTGTATGTAAAATTATTTGACCTTTTTGGTAATATATTATATAATATATTTTAGAATTTATTTTAGAGGTGATTTTATGAAAGTAGTAGTTGATGCTTTTGGTGGAGATTATGCTCCGCATGAGATTGTTTTAGGTTGTATTGAGGCGGTTAAACGTAATCCTGATATTAATTTGGTGCTTGCAGGAGATAAGGACCATCTTGAAAAGGAATTTATGCAAGATTTATACACAAGTGACCGCATTGAAATTATTCATGCGCCAGATATTATTACTAATAATGACCACCCAGCGCAAGCAATTAGACAAAAACCTAGTTCATCTATTGTTGTGGCATACGATTATTTGCGCAAAAATGATGATGCTATTGGTCTTATTTCGGCTGGTAGCACGGGTGCAACCCTTACAGGCGCGATACTTAAATTAGGTCGCATTAAGAATGTTTCACGTCCTGCCCTTGCGCCAATTTTGCCTACAATGACTGGCGGTCAAGTGTTGCTTTGTGACTGCGGTGCTAATGTGGATTGCAAACCAATTAATCTAGTGCACTTTGCATTAATGGGCACTGCATATATGAAAGCGCAAGGAATAGAAAATCCTAAGGTTGCATTACTTAACGTTGGTACTGAAGACGAAAAAGGTGATGAACTAACTAAGGAAACCTTTGGTCTACTTAAGGGAAATAAACATATTAATTTTGTAGGCAATGTTGAAGCACGTGATGTGTTAAAAGGTAATGTTGATATTGTGGTTTGCGATGGTTTTGCTGGAAATGTTTGCTTAAAAACCCTGGAAGGAACTGTTGAACTATTGTTTGGTGCAATCAAAAAGGAAGTTAAGGCAAGCGTGTTGGCAAAAATTGGTTATGCAGTGTTTATGAAAGGTGCATTTAAAAAGGTTAAAGCACGCCTTGACTACAAAAAGTTTGGTGGCGCACCACTTCTTGGGACAGCTAAAATTGTTATTAAATGCCATGGTAACAGCAAGGCTAGTTCTATTGCTAATGCTATCGAACAAGTAGTGACTTTGCATAAAAATGGCATGATTGAAAATATTAGCGAGGCAGTAGTAGTTGATGAAGAATAATTTTTTGGAAGTTTTTAATACTTGTGACGAAAAGTTAAAGGATATTGCCTTTACCCATGTAAGTTACGCAAATGAGCATAAGGCAACCAGCAACGAAAGGTTGGAATATCTTGGAGATAGCGTACTTGGGCTAATTGTGGGTGACTATTTGTACAACAATTATCCAGTTAATGAGGGCAAGTTAAGTAAAGTTCGTAGCACTTTTGTTTGTACTCAAAATTTAAGTAGAATAGCAAAGGAACTTGGTATTAAAACCCGAATAAAAGTAGGCCATAGTCTTAAAAAAGATGATATTTCCGACGCAATACTTGAAGATACTATCGAAAGTATGATTGCCGTTATTTATTTAAGTAAAGGCTTGAAAGTTGCGTATAAAGTGGTTACCGAACTGCTTGATATTAAGGCTAAACTTAAAAAGGGTGTTAAGCCTAGTGATTACAAAAGTGATTTAATTGAGTACGCTAATAAAAATAAACTTAAAATTGAGTTTGTTATGTCAACGTATGTTACTAAAGGTGGTCAAACCAACTTCAAAAGCGGTGTAAGGTTAAATGGCGAATTTTATAAGTACGGTACAGGTAGTACTAAGCGTGAAGCGGAACAAAATGCGTCACGTTTAACATTGAAGAAAATAGAACAAGATAATAAAAAGTAGGGCAAATATTTTGATTATCACAAGCGAAAATTTAGCGCAAAATATTGATAAAAAAATTAAATATTTTAGCGACAAAACATATATTTTAAGTATTATTAACACCGAGGGAAATCTTGGTGTTGTTTGCTATTTAATCGATAATCTATGGCAACCATTTTGCTATGATTATGGTGTTACTAAATTTAAATATAAGGCTAAAACTTGTATCGAACTAATTAATAGTGTACCATTACTTAAAAGAGATAACATTGCAGATATTAAAGGTAAGTTTTACAATACGTTTGACACGCCAGTAGAAGTAAATAGCGAAGTTTTAACCACAACTTTTGAAATTGTAAACAATGGTAAAGATAACATTTTAGAGCGTAAAACATATTACCTAATTACTGATGTTCAGGAGTTGGAACGAACTTTTAATTCCAATATTTTACCTTGCGAAATTGTTGATATTAATAGTATTAATGACTTGTTTAAGGATAAAAAAGTAGACGAAAGTTTAAAGTTTGTAATTGAAAATTGTTTAAAATAATCAAAAATTTGATTATTTTTTTGTAAGATTAATATTGGTGGCGTGATAGGCTAGTGGCAAATTTGTAAAAATTGTTGATTTTTTTGTTGGTTATTGCTAAAATTTTGGTATACACGTGTAAAAATCAAAAGGAGATAAAATGGAAAAGAAAAAATTTGGAGAGTTTATCAAAGTTAATCGACTTAAAAAAGGCCTTACTCAAAAGGAACTTGCCAATTTATTATTTATTGATGTAACTGCGGTGTCTAAGTGGGAACGCGGTATAAGTTATCCTGATATTACACTGATCTCTGGCATTTGTAAAAATCTTGATATTAGCGAAAAGGAACTTATCGAAAGCAGTAGTGATAGCGAATATCATAAGATGAAAAGTGAGGCAAAAAAGTGGCGTGCATTTAGTATGTCGTGGAGTTTATTCTTTTACATATCCTACGCAATCGCACTTATACCTTGTTTTATTTGTGATTTGGCAATCAATAAGGGTTTAACTTGGTTTTGGATAGTGCTTTCATCGCTACTACTTGCATTTACATTTACAAATTTACCAAAGTTAATAAAAAAGCATAAGTTAATATTAGTTCCGCTTTCAATGTTTACGGCTTTATGTATACTGTTAGGAGTGTGCTGTATTTATACCAAAGGCGATTGGTTTTTGACGGCAGTACTTGGAGTGCTTATTGGTTATGTTGCAGTATTTTATCCTATCGTGTTTTATAAAAAAAGACTCTGGTTAAGTGAACAAAAATTTACCAAGTTTAAAAAGTGGTTTTTACTTACCTATGCTTTTGGTATGACGGTTGTTACAATATTGTTGTTGGTTGTAATTAATTGGAATAGACCATTTAATTTATTCAATGGTGTTATGATTACTTTGTATAGTTACACAATATTGGCAGTGTTTGGATTGATAGGATTAATTAAAACTAATGCGTTTACCAAAATTGGACTTGGATTTTTGAGTATTTTGCCATATTTATTTGGACTAGAAATGATTCTTGATAAGTTGTTGGGCGGAAATGATGGCGGAAGTTATTATGATGTTGATTTTAGTAATTGGTCAACACATATAAATGCAAATGTTACATTTATTGTAAAATTGTCATTATTAGGACTTGGTATATTATTCCTAACACTTGGATTGCTATTACATTACAAACGTAAAAAACAAAAATAATAAAAACAAAAAAACTTGAATTTGGTGTTCAAGTTTTTTAATATTTCAAATTAATGTTAAAATTGATTGGAAATTATATAAAAATTGCAAAAAAATTCTTTAATATAGGCTTATTTTGCTTTACAGCATTTTAAAATTGTGCTATGATTACGTATAAATAAGGGGAAAGATATTAATATTATTAATATAATTTCCTAGTTTAAGGGGGAATTTATTATGTTATTTGAGCCACCTATTGATGAGATTGCAAATAAGGTAGGTAATGTGTACACTGCAACAATTGTTATTGGAGCAAGGGCGAAGGAATTGGAGAGTAAAATCCCTAGTTTATTAAACGGAAGTTCGAACCTTGCAATTGAATACGCCTGCAAGGAAGTTCATTCCGGCAAGGTAGTGGCACAAAAAGCTAAATAATGATTGCAGAAGTTGTAGTTGATATATCTAATGACTCGGTTGACCGCGTCTATGATTATTTTGCGCTACCAACAACGCAAGTTGGTATGCGTGTGCGTGTACCATTTGCAAATAGATTAGTACTTGGCTATGTACTAAAACTTAAAGACGACACAGATTTTGATAAATCTAAATTAAAGAGCATTAAGGAAAACCTTGATGATTTGCCTCTTATAATGCCTGAGCTAGTTGATTTGACCGACTTTATGTCAAGTCGGTTCTTTTTGCGTAAAGCGGACATATTTAAATTGATACTTCCAGCAAGTATTCGTAATGATACGGTTAGGGAAAAAACTTTTGAAGTAATTAAATTTACTGGCGATTTAGCTGAGATTTTACCTACCATGAACAAAAATGCAAAGTCGCAAATAGCAGTTTTAAACTATCTAAATGAAAAAGGCGAAGAAGTTCGTAGTAAACTAAGCGAAAAGTTTGGAGCAAGTGCAGTTAAAGGGCTGATTGATAAAGGTTTGGTGCAAATTGAAATTATGCATCAAAATCGTACACCTAGTGCTGAAAATTTGGCTGATAAGCGTGTCAAACTAAATAAGGGACAACAATATGCAGTTGATACTATACTTGGTAGTGCCGACACATACCTACTTAAAGGCGTTACTGGTAGTGGTAAAACCGAAGTTTATATGAACGTGATTGAGGCACAATTAAGTCAAGGCAAAACGGCTATTATGCTAGTGCCTGAAATTTCACTTACACCACAAATGCTTAATAGATTTACTTCAAGGTTTCCTGGTATTGTGGCAGTGCTTCATAGTGGACTTAGTGATGGTGAAAAGTTTGACGAGTGGCAACGTATATTTAAGGGTGAGGCAAAGGTTGTGCTGGGTGCAAGGTCAGCGATTTTTGCACCAGTCCAAAACCTTGGTGTAATTATTATTGATGAGGAACACGACAACTCGTATGTAAGCGAAAGCAATCCTCGATATATCACTGAAGATGTAGCAATTTGGCGCGGAAAATATAATAATGCACCTGTTATACTGGGTAGTGCCACACCTAAGATTGAAAGCTATCAAAAAGCACTTAATGGCGAGTTTAAGTTGATTGAACTTAACGAACGTGTAAACAATCTTGAAATGCCATGCATTCAAGTGGTGGATATGTTAAATGAAGTACTTGATGGTAATACTTCGCCTTATAGCAGGATATTGGTTAATAAATTAAAAGAATGTGTGGACAACGGCAAGCAAGCAATATTGTTTATTAACCGACGTGGATATGCATCATTTATGATGTGTAGGGAATGTGGATATATCGCAAAGTGTGATGATTGTGCGGTATCGTTAGTTTATCACTCAAACGAGGAAGAATTAAAGTGTCACTTTTGCGGCAAGCGTTATAGGGCATTACGTAATTGTCCTAATTGTAAATCTACATCAATTAAGTATGGTGCGTTAGGTACTCAAAGAGTTGTAAATGAATTACAAGAGATATTCCCTAACACACCTATATTCCGTATGGATAACGATACCACAAGGCAAAAAGATGGACATAAGAAGATACTTATGCAATTTAGTCAAACTAGTCCTAGTATTTTGGTAGGGACTCAAATGATAGCCAAAGGGCACGACTACCCGAATGTTGCATTTGTGGGAATATTAGATGCAGATGTGAGTTTGTACACAAGTGATTATAGGTCAACTGAACGAACTTTCCAACTGGTAACTCAGGTGGCGGGTAGAACAGGACGTAAAAATAACGATGGTTTTGTAGTTCTTCAAACCTATGCACCAAAGCATTATGTGTATCGTTTTGCTAGCCAATATGATTATGTTGGGTTTTATAACAAAGAAATTAATTTAAGGGAAACTACAATGTTTCCACCATTTAGTCATATAATTCGTATACTTGTTAGTAGTGAAGATGAACAAAGATGTATTCAGACTACTAAAAAAATTTATGATAGGGCATTGAAATTGAAAGAAAAATATGGTACAATGTTTATGTTTTTACAAGCAATGCCCGCACCAGTTAAACGAATTCAGAAAAAGTTTAGGTATCAAATACTTATGAGAGTAGGCCTAAATGATAACTTGGTGAGTGATATATACAACATTGCTGATATTATTGAAAAGGACGTGTCAATATTTATTGAACACAATCCAAATAATTTACGATAGGAGAAAATTATGGCAATACGTGAAATTGTGCAACATACTGACCCTTTTATTAGAAAGAAGTCACGAGATGTTAAATTTATTGATGATAATATTATTGAATTACTTGATGATATGAAGGAAACTGTGCTAGCGGCTAATGGCTCAGGTCTTGCTGCTGTGCAAGTAGGAGTGCTTAAACGCATTTTTGTAATCAACATTAATGGTGCATATCTTGAATTTATTAATCCTGAGATTATTAAGCAATCAGGCGAACAACACCAGGTTGAAGGTTGTTTGAGTGTTAAAATGCCTTATGGCTATGTTAAACGCCCTATGCATGTAACAGTTAAGGCGCTTGACCGCAGTGGCAACGAATTTACTTTTAGCGGAACAGATTATACCGCTATTGCTCTTTGCCACGAATACGACCACCTTGACGGCATAATCTACACCGATAAGTGCGAAAGATTTCTAAAAGATGGGGAATAGTCAAAGGAGAAAAATGTGTTTAATAAATTAAAAATTAAAACGCCAAAAGATTTAATGAAGTTTTTTGAAGATAATATGCAATATGGTTTTACATATAGAAATAAAGTTTATACTGACTTTGAGCATGATTTTCAAGAAAATATGGACAAGTTTTATAAAATTAGATTAGGTGAAGATTTTATAAAAAGTGGATATGGTGTTTGTTGGGATTTTTGCGAACTGGAACGAAAGTTTTTAAGTAGTTGCAATATCGAACACAAATGTTATTTTATTGAAAGTTATGTAAATAAAAAACGAGGTGGACCTACACATACATTTGCAATCTATAAACAAAATGACAAATGGTATTGGTTTGAATATAGTTGGTTTTATCATCGTGGAATATGGGAATACAATTCGATTGATGAAGCATTACAAGACATATTAAACAAATTTGACGAATTTTATGATAAAAAACTTATTAATATAGGACTATATGAAACCGAAAAGATTCGTAAAAGATTAAATGTTTTTGAATTTGTAGAGCATTGTTTAAATGGTAAGAAAGTTATAAATAAGTAAAAAATAAAGGATAAGATTTTATGGAATATAAAATAGCAACATTAGAAGAATATATTGCTGTGTGGGAAAAAGATATTGCAAAGCGACCACATAAAAAGGCTGAATGGGAAGCGATGCGTGATGATTATATCCCAGCGTTTAAAAACAAACAATTAACAACATTTATTGCAAAAGATGGTGATGATATTATTGCTCAAATATCAGTTGTCACTGACCCTGAATTTAAAGAGGTTAAAGGGCTAGAAGGATTATGTGATGGTAAAACGATTGCTCACATGAATGCTTTTAGATGCGATAAGGAATATGAAGGTCAAGGACATATCTCGCGCCTTGTAAAGATGGGCGAACAATGGGCGAAAGAGAAAGGTTTTAAATATGCTACTATTGGTGCAAGTGCCACAAATGTTAGAAATATACAAATATACTTTCACTTTGGATATACGGAATTTGTTTTATGCGAACATCTTGAAAATGGTAAAGTGGTTTTAAACTACAAAAAGGAATTATAAAATGGAACAATTAGTAAAACAAATATTAGATAAGGAAAATATTAAGTTTAATACAATTACTAAGTCAACATCAGGGTTTACCAACTTGGTGTATTTTATTGATGATAAATTTGTAATTAAATTAACTAAAGACGTTGAAACTAAAAAGCAACTAATTAAGGAAACTAAAATTTATCAAAATATCAAAATTCAAGGTATCCCTACAATGATTAGTGCTGGCGAGTGCGAAGATTATAGGTATTTAATAATGACCAAGATTAAAGGTAAGGCATTATATTCAATTTGGCACACATTGACAAGTAAAGAACGTAAATCTTGCATATCACAAATTGTAAATATTTTAAAGCAATTTCATAATCAAAATGCAGATTTTTTAGATAATAGAGATAAAGATGTTGACTGGATAGGAAATTTGACAAACAAACTTAACAATCGAATTGAAGGGCTAAAAGATTTAGGCTATAATACTACGAGTATTGAAAACTTTGTTAAGGAAGATTTACCAAAGTTGTTTAAGGATAATCAATTTGCATTGGTGTACAATGATGCCCATTTTGATAACTTTATTTACGACAATGGTAAACTTAGTTTGATTGATTTTGATAGGGTTAGATATTGTCCTATTGATTATGAAATGCTTATATTTAAAACAATGTGTGATAATCCTAGTAAGTTTGCAAGCGAAGAAGATGAAGATAAGATAGTTGACGAACATTATGCTGGAATATATGAGCAATTTAAAGCAGAATATCCAGAAATGTTTAAAGGCAAAAATGTTGAAAATAGAATAAAAGTTTATCAATTTAATTATTTAATTAAACAAGCTATTGATATTAAACGACATGCTTGGATACAAGAACTATTAAATCAATTTGAACAAGATTTTGTACAAGGGAAAGTAAGATAAATGACAGAGATGTTTGAAACTAAAGATTTAATAATCAAGAAAGGCAAGATTGAAGATGCTTATAATATGCATAAAAATTTTTGGAGCCAAGAAGAAAGTGCCAAATATATGCTTTGGACTGTAACAAAAACAGTTGAGGATTCCAAAACTAAACTTTCAAGATGGTTAGAGTGGCAAAAGGAACATACTCAATGGTTAATTTATGAAAAATCAACAGGGGAAGCAATTGGCTTTGTTGGCTTTGATGAAATTGGTGAAAATAAATTTGGAAATATTGGTTTAGGTATAGGTTCTTCGTATGTTGGTAAAGGCTACGGAACACAAGTAATGAATGTTATACTTGATTATATAAAAAGTTTAGGTGCGAGAGAAGTGGAATATAGTCACTTATCAGGAAACATTCCATCTCAAAAATTAGCAGAGAAATTAGGGTTTAAATACATGCGTAAAGAGAAACGTGTAAGAGAGTGGGATAAGCAAGAATTTGATGAACTTTTTTATACTTTAAATTTTTAAAAGGAAATATATGAATATAGTATTTTTTGGAACTAATGAGTTTAGTGCTGTCGTAGCACGTGCGATATTTAATAGCGAGCATAAGATTTTGGCGATAGTGGCACAACCTGATAAGGCAAATAGTAGGGGTGGTAAGGTTAAGTTTAATGCACTTAAACAATTTGCATTAAATAACAATATTCCACTTCATCAATTTGCTAAACTTAATATTGAGGGCGAAGAAGTATTACGAGAGTACAATGCTGACTTTTTTGTAACTGCATCTTATGGTCAAATAATTAAGCAAAACATATTGGATTTACCTAAATATTCTATCGTTAATGTACATGGCTCATTGCTACCTAAATATCGTGGACCAGCACCGATACAATGGAGCATAATTAATGGCGAAAAGGTTACTGGTGTAACTATTATGAAAACCGAACTTGGACTTGACTGTGGTGAAATGTACTTAAAAAAGGAAGTTGAAATTACACTAGACGACACTAGTGATAGTTTGTTTAGCAAAATGGCGATTGTTGGTGGCGAGGCGATAGTTGAATTTTTGGATAATGCCGAGCATTACATAAATAATGGAGTAGAGCAAGTTGAAAGCGAAATGAGTTACTTTCCAATGCTTACTAAGGAAATGGCTCATATTGACTTTAATACACCAAGTGAGAAATTGGTTAACCTAATTCGTGGACAATACAGTTGCAATACAATGTACTTTACCTTTAATGGTGCTAGATATAAGGTCGGTTTTGCTCGTGTTGTGGATATGAAAGGAAACGTTGGCGAAGTGTTAGAGGCAAGTGCAAAGAAAGGGTTAATAGTTGCCACAAGCGATAACGCTATTGAAATAATCACAATCCAGCCAGAAGGTAAACCAATGATGGACGCACGTGCATTCTGTAACGGCGGTAAGATTAAAGTAAACGATATATTAAACAATTAAAGGAAAACAAAAGTGAAAATATTAGCGGATTATAGTTTAAATGAATTACAAGAATTGCTTAACTTGCCTAAGTTTAGGGTTAAGCAGATTTTTGATGCAATAATGCAAGCCAAGGACTATAATCAAACTACTATTCCTAAAAAGATGTATGAGCAGTTACAAGGCGAGTATATTTTAAAACCGATTGAGATTTTTGAAATATATAAGTCAAGTGATGGCACTAAAAAGTATTTATTAAAGTTGTGGGATAACAATATTATTGAGTGTGTGTTCCTAACTCAAAACTATGGCAACACTATATGTATGTCAACGCAAGTTGGGTGTCGTATGGGTTGTAAATTTTGCGCATCTACTTCTAATGGATTAATCCGTAATTTAAGTGCTGGTGAAATGATAAGTTGTATTGCGACAGTTAGTGCCGATAACGGCAAGTGCAACGAGCGTAATTTTACCAACATTGTGCTTATGGGGAGTGGTGAGCCGTTTGATAACTATGATAATGTAGTTAAGTTTTTAAGGTTGATTACTAATACCGATGGTTTTAATGTAAGCGAACGTAATATTTCACTTTCTACTTGCGGACTTGTACCAAAGATTTATGACTTTATGAAGGAAGAACTTAATGTTACACTTTGCGTATCATTACACGCAAGTACTGATGAGGTGCGTAAAACCATAATGCCTATTGCGAATGCTTATACAATTAAAGAAATTGTTGAGGCGTTAAAAGTGTATAGCGAAACTACTAAGCGTAGAGTGGTATTAGAATATTGCTTAATCAAAGATGTAAATGACAGTTTTGATGACTGTAAGCGACTATCAAATTTATTTAAAGATATTACTTGCCATTTTAATGTGATATGCTTAAATCCTAATGGCGGAAGTTTAAAGGCTACTACTAAAAAGGAAGCATATGCCTTTGTAAGTAAACTTGAAAGTTTAGGACTAAGTGCTAGTTTACGTCGTAGCCAAGGTAGTGATATTAATGGTGCTTGTGGGCAACTTAGGGCTAAACGCTTAAAGGAAATTGAGAATTAAAATAAAGTTAATGTCTAAAAATCTAGACATTAACTTTTTTATGTGGTATAATATTAGTAGAAATAAGTTTAAAGCAAATAATAATATTTTAAAGGACAAACATTATTAAATTAGGCTTTAAATACAAATATTTAAGAGGTGAATTATGGCAAAAGTTGTAGTAGCGTCATCAAGTCTTCCAGCAGGTAGAAATATGTCTAGCCAACTAGATTATATAAAAAAGATGCAAACATATGGTGCAGACCTATATCACTTGGATGTGATGGATGGATTGTTTGTTAAAAATCAAACGGTGGATTATACATATCTTGAACAGTTGAAGATGTCATCTGTGTTACTTTTTGATGTGCATTTGATGGTGCAATATCCAACCAAGGTTATTAAAAAGTACGCAAAATATGGGGCGAATATTTTAACTATACATTATGAGGCATTTGCAAACGATAAGTTGTTTGTTAAAACACTTAAAAAGATTAGAAAGTTAGGTATGCTGTCGGGTATTGCTATTGACCTTGATACTGATTTAAAGGTTATTGAACCATTTATTAAATATTGTGATATGGTGCTGGTTATGACAGTTAAAGCGGGTAAAGGCGGTCAGGAATTCAACGAAGATGTACTAAAAAAGATTAAAAAGATACGTAAACTTTATCCAAATATACTAATTGAAGTAGATGGCGGAATTAATGCTGAAACTGGTGCTAAATGCATTAAAGCGGGTGCGGATATATTAGTTAGTGGTTCATATATTTATAATAACGATGCTTATGATGCAATTCAAAGGTTGAAAGGTAAAAAGTAATGGATAATAGATACTTTTTTGAAAAATGTAGTGGAAATACAATAGAGCTAGATAAAACTGAAACATCACATCTTGTAAAAGTGCGTCGTGCAAAAGTTGGTGACAATATTATTGGCTTTTGCGGTGATGGATTTGATTACACACTAACCATTGATGAAATAGGTAAGACCACTAAATGCAGTATTGTAGAAAAGGTGAAAAATAAGGCAGTAGATGTTACACCGGTTACAGTATTTTTGTCAACTCTTAAAAACGACGCTTTAAACGAAAGTATTGATAATCTTACACAACTTAATGTTAAAAATATTGTGCTATTTGACACAAAGTTTAGTGTGGCAAATATTGATGATGATAAGTTAAGTAAGTTGCGCACTCGTAGCATTCAAGCATGCAAACAATGTGAACGTGCGGACTTTGTAAATATCAGTAGTATGAAATACAAGCAAGTACTTGATTGCTTAAAAGATTACGATTTAGTGTTATTTGCTTATGAAAACACAACTAATCCTTTTGTTAGTGATTTGCGTGATTACAAAGGTAAAAATATTGCACTAGTTGTAGGTTGTGAAGGGGGATTTAGTGAGACGGAAGCAGAAGAATTAAACAAAATTGCTAAAACAATAACTTTGGGTAAAACCATACTTCGCGCACCAGTGGCTTGTACGGCTTTAACTTCGGCGGTTATGAGTGGGCTTGGAGAGTGGGCATAGGCTGACGCCGAATGAATAATGAAAAATGAAAAGTGAAGAATTAAGGACGCTTTCGCATTTAAAAGAAACTGAAATGGAGAACAAATGAAAGTAAAAGATTTGATTTTATATCAAGTAGCAACTGATAGAAATTATAAGGTTGGAGATATTTTAACATTTAATAAGGATATTCCTAACGGACAATCTAATAGAGTGTTTAATACTGATTTCAGATTAAATGGTGGTAGACCTAGCGATGAAATGTATTATGTAGCTAAAAGAAAGTTTAAAAAATTTAAGTCAAAAGAAGATATATATTCGATTTCACACATATTGGAATACTATGATGTAACAGTAAAGGAAATGGCGATAGAGGAAGTACGTAAAGAATATTTCCCTAATCTTCCATCTAGGTTACATTGTATGTATTTATCATTAACTAAGGATATTGCATTACGTAACCTAAAATCAATGGCTGAAAGTCGTGAGAAAAACGGAAAAAATTTTCAAGCAGTGGCGGTTAAACTTAATGGAACTATATTTAAGGCTGGAAAAGTTTATATGAGTAGAGAAGGTCAAAGTTATAATTATTATAAAGAAAAAGCTGTATCTTATTGGAAGAAAAAAGTATTAAAAGATGAAGAGGTTAAAGAAGTTTTATTTGAGGGAACAGCTGAAATTGTTGAAATTTTGAAGGAATATAATAACGAAAAATAATATTGTATCAAGTTTTTTAAATTATTACAGGAGAACTAATGAAATTTAGTATAATAACGGTTGGGTGTAAGGTTAATGAATATGAAAGTCAAAGTATGATGGCTCAACTAGAAAGTGCGGGGCATAATGCGGTTGAGGGCTTAGAGGTGGCGGATTATTATATAATCAACACTTGTGCGGTTACTAATATGGCGGAGCGAAAGTCAAGGCAAGTAATTGCAAAAATTAAAAAACTAAACCCTAATGCAAAAATACTTGTGTGTGGGTGTGCTAGTCAAAATAACTTGGAGCAATTTGAAAGTTACAAGGAAGTGGTTGGCATTATTGGTACACATGGTAAGCATAATATCGTGGACTATTTAGAGCATAAAGGCATACTTGACATGACGGAAGAATATATCAATATGAGTTTTGCAAAAAACACGCTTACAAGGCAATATATCAAGGTGCAGGATGGTTGCAACAACTTTTGTACATATTGCATAATACCATACACTCGTGGCAGAAGTAGAAGTAGGGATTTAAGAGATATTTTAACTGAGATTAAGCAAAGTAAAGCGTTAGAGATTGTAATTACAGGAATAGATGTTAGTGATTATAAGATTAATGGTGAAAATGCACTTATAACTTTGCTGGAAGAAGTAAATAAACTAGGCAAGCGTTTTAGGATTTCATCAATTCATTGTGGAATTTTAACTGAAGATTTTTTGATTAGGTTAGGTAAATGTGAAAACTTTTGTCCATTTTTTCATATAAGTATGCAATCGGCAAGTAATAGAACTTTAAAACGCATGAATAGGCATTATAGCATTGAAGAATATATAGATGTTTGCAATAATGTTAAGCGAGTTTTTCCAACAGCATGTATTTCAACCGATATTATTGTTGGATTTAAGGGCGAAACTGAAGATGAATTTGCCGAAACCATATTTAATTTAAACAAAATTCCATTTGCGTTTATGCATATTTTTCCTTATAGTATTCGTAAGGGTACGGTTGCGGAAAAGTTGACTGGTGATATACCTAGCGAGATTGTAAAACAACGTGAAAATAAATTAAAGCAACTTAGTGATAAATTCTACGATAAATTTATTAAAGAAAATCTTGGCAAAACACATAAAGTTTTAGTTGAAGAATTTAAAGATGGTTACAGTGTAGGACACACTGAAAATTATATTTATACATATATTTACACAAAGTTAGAAAATGGTATATATGAAGTGGAATTAACTGAAACGTTTAAAGATGGAGCAATAGGTCAGTTAGTTAAAAAGCAAGGATAATTTTTTAAAATATACAAAACTATTTGTTTTAAAATGTATTTTGTGTTATAATAAAGTTATAAAGTGAGGTTGAATATGGAAGATTGTATTTTTTGTAAAATCAGGTTAGGCGAAATACCTAGCACTAAGTTATATGAAGATGATGATTTTATGATTATTAAGGATATTAATCCTGTGGCTAAAATTCATTTAATTGCCATACCTAACGAACATTATGCAACATTAGATATGCAAACAGATGAGGGTGCAAGGGTATTAGGTAAAATATTAAATAAGATTGGTGATTTGGCTGATAGTTTAGGACTTACTAATGGTTACCGACTAGTAATCAATCAGGGCGAAGATGCTGGTCAAACAGTTCATCACTTACATATCCATATCATAGGTGGCGAAAAACTTAAAAATATGTAAAAAGTTCATGAAAAAATAGGCGATAAATAATCGTCTATTTTTTACTGTTTTAAATATTTTCGGCTAGGAACATTGCCTTAAATTTATCGTTGCGTTCAAATAGTTCATCGAATGTGCCACTATCAATAATTTCGCCATTATCAAGAAAGAATATTGTATCTACATTCTTAATAGTTGATAGGCGGTGAGCTACAATTACTATTGTGCTTTTACCTTTTAGGTTGTCAATACTCTTTTTAACTTCTTCTTGCGCAAAGTTGTCAAGCGAACTGGTGCTTTCATCAAATATAATAATGCTTGATTTACGAAGTAATGCACGTGCAATTGCAAGACGTTGCTTTTGACCACCACTTAGTTTAATACCGCTTTCACCAACTTTTGTATCAATGCCATTAGGTAAGGTATCGATAAAGTCCTTTAAAGATGCTTGTTTGATAGCTTCATTAATTTCTTTTTCAGTTGCATTGCCTTTAGCAAGTAATAAATTTTCCTTAATAGTCATATCAAATATGTAAGGGAATTGATTTACTAATGAAATACCATTACGTAGACTATTTTTATTTAACTTGTTAATATTTATTCCATCAATCAGTATTTCGCCACCATCAACCTCATACATTTTAGACATAAGGTTTAATATAGTTGATTTACCACTACCAGATTTACCAACAAAAGCAACGGTTGTATGCGGTTTGATTTTAAATGAAAGGCTATTAAATACTTTATTTTCACTAATAAGTTTAGGTTTTTGTTTAGATTTTAGTTTTTTATCTTTTTTATTAATTGTATTATTTTTATCTTCATATTCATATTCTTTAAATGTATATGATACATTTTTAAATTCGATATTGCCTTTGATTTGTTTTAAATTTGTTCGACCAAAATGTTCGGTAACAAATTCCTTTTCATCAAACAAGGCAAACATACGCTCGCAACTAACTTTGATATCAACAAAGGCATTAGCAATGTATCCGCTATTCCAAATAATGCGGTATAACGAATCTTTGTTAGAATTAATAATCATAAAAGCTGCAAGGGTAAGTAGCCCTTTATCAATAAATACAATACCAAGTATAAGTGCAAGTGTTGAAACAGTATTGATAAAGAAATTACGTATTTGCCCAAATGTGCTATCGGTAATATCATGTTTAAATCGTGCTTTTCGATACATTACATAGTTTGTTTCGGATACTTCACTTAACTTTTCTTCCAAACCAAGTGATTTGATGTCTTTTTCACTTCGAACGATTTCGGTGGTAAGCGAATGAATTTTGTCATTAGCTTTTTTAACAATGAGCTTATTTTTACGTCTTAGTTTAATACGTATTCGTTCAATAATCATGCCAACAATCAAAATGCCAACAAATATTAAAGCAATCCAACTATTAAGTGTGGTAATATATATCAACATTACTAAAGCTGTAATTAATTCAGTTATAATATCAATAATGTCCGCACACTTGCTAACTACTTGTTCAGGGTCATTAACTATACGTGTTACAAAAGTACCGGTATCGTGATCAGAGTAAGTTTTTGAGTTTAGTTTAAATGATTGTTTTGCTAAATCAAAGTTTAAGTCTGACATAATTTTGTTTGAATATATAAAATATAATACATTAGCTATAACCCAACAACCGCGTTGCAATACGCATAATCCTAAAAAGATAAACCCTAAAATGATGGCTTTAGTAAATTTTGATAATGTAATCAACTCAATTACATTTGCAGATGAAATAGTAATAAAAATGCTACAAACACTTGCTAAAACCATAACCATAATATAAATTGATATAGCCAACTTATATTTTTTTAAATATTGTGCTAAATTAGGTTTTTTAACTAAAGTTTTCTTTGGCTTTGTCATAAACACCCCTTTATTTAAAATGATTGTATCACATACATAAATTAAAAGTCAATTTAAATATATAAATTTCTAATACAATTACATTTTAATAAAGTTATTTTTAGATATTTAATTATAAAATATTAATTAAACTAAAACCGCTGATTTCCTTTAATCCCTCAACGTTATATTTAAGTAGTAACGAGTATGTTATGGCGGTTTCTTGGTCGTCGTTATCAATACTTGATTTTAAAAACTGAAGATGGTCGCTGACTGGTTGTAGGTCCTTTCGACTAATTGATATACAGAGTATATCCATTTTTTTAGTCCAATATTTATCAAGTTCGGTTATGCGATGGGAAAGTTCGGGCGAGGTTACATCGCTTTTAAGTAATTCATAATGTATTGCACTACTTTCGTTATTCATATGCTTAAAAACTTTTTTGGTATGCCAAACGTCCCAAATGCACAATGAGTTTACAGCAATTGTTAATATGGTTACGGCAATAAAACTTTTCATAATACACCTTTATTTAACCTTTTTTGTTGGTTGATTTTTTGTGTTGTATAGTATTTATGTTTTCAACAACTTTATATGTTTGACCTTTTAATTGATAATACAACTTACCGGCATTATCTAAGTTCATAACAATTATATCTTTAGTGTTTTTAATATTAAGTTTGTTTAATATCAAATTTAAGTCAGTAGGGCTAATGTTTACCGAGCTTAAATTACTTTCCATAACTTTGCCATCGCTAATGATAAGTGATGGAAGTTCAGGTTGCTGATTATTGGCATTTACATCTTGTGCTGTTGCAGGAGCATTTTCAGCAGTTGGTATAACAGTCATTTTTCCGTTGGTTTCAACTATTGCATAGCGCACTTGTTCAAAACTGAAATAGTTGAGTTGACGCAAACTTTCTTGCAAATCATGTAAATTCATATTTAACTTTTTAAGAGCATTATAATTTATACCATCAGGGTCAATTACAATTACCGATTTACCGCTAACAATCCGTCTAAACCAAATGCTTTTGCGCGTTAGCATAGTTATACCATAATGCAACATTACTAATATAGCAAGTGGAAGTATTCCGTTAAGTAAAGGAATATTAGCGTCACTCATAGGTACGGTGGCAAGGTCGGCAATAATTAAAGTTATAACTAATTCGTAAGGTTGCATTTCGCCAATTTGACGCTTACCCATAATGCGCAAAAATAATAATACTACAAAAAATATAATTTGAACTCGTATAAATAAAACTAACATATATTTAATTTTTACAATATTAGAGCATTTTAATCAAAAATTAATAAATTTTTTAGTTCTACAAGTAATTTTATGTACATAAATTTAGGTATGGAGAAAATTATGAAAAACTTTTTATGTATTTTATCAGTTGTTATGTGTGGATTATTATTTGTAGCGTGTGGAGCTTCAAAAAAAGATGAAGTTAATTTTAACAATCATTTGATTGAGATTAGGAATAATCTCTTTGCTGGGGAAGGTGATGTGTATTACGCAACGCTTTGCACGGGTGAACGCGAACATGATTATGCTCTAGATAGTATGGTTAATGAACTAGTGCCTTTTGGTATTATTACATTAGCACGCCTAGATAATCAACCCTTAAATCAAGACGAATATTCTTTTACGCTAGTAGTTAATGGCGAAAATATTACAGGCGCATTGGAAAAAAGTCCTTACGATAACACATATTCAGCCGATATCGAGCAAGTAATTGCTGATGATGCCGAAATTTCATTGCAATTAGTAGTAGATGGTAGTAATATTAATCAAGCGTTAACTAATATTTCATCACAATTTACAATCGATAAGGATGAGGCTATATCTATTGCATGCAACGAATTAAGGGATAGTATCAAATCGTTGAGTACTCGAAAAGATAATTGTAGTGAAGCCTTTATTAAAATACTTAAGGATTACTCAGGCGAAAGTAATAAGTACTATTGGTACATAGGTATTATTTCACCGGATGGCAAAACAAGTGGAATATTGATTGATACTATAAGTGGCGATATAATTTCTAAAAAGTTGTAAAATTAAATTAAATGAGTTGTTTATCAACTCTTTTTTTTAATAACTTGAATAAAAACTATTTAAAAATATAGTAAAGTGTGCTATAATGTTTAGTATGAGAAATATGGAATTATTGGCTCCTGTTGGGAGTATGGAAAGTCTTAAGGCGGCGGTATATAATGGTGCTAATGCAGTGTATCTTGGTATTAGGCAATTTAATGCTCGAAATAATATAGAGGGATTTGGTTTGGATAATTTGAGTGAGGTTGTAGACTTTGCTCATTTGTATGGAGTAAAAGTGTATCTTGCATTAAATATATTGTTAAAAGATGATGAAATTCAGCAAGCGTTGGATATAGTGATGGAGGCAAATAATATTGGTGTTGACGCGTTTATAATTCAGGATTTAGGATTAGCATACTTAATTAATAAACATTATCCAACTATCGAATTGCACGCTAGTACGCAAATGGCTGTGCATAATCTTGAGGGTGTGCGTATTTTAGAGATGCTTGGTTTTAAGCGCGTAGTATTGGCAAGGGAAACATCCAAAGATGAAATTAAACGAATTACCGATAATAGTAATATTGAAATCGAATTTTTTATTCAAGGGGCATTATGTGTAAGTTTTTCAGGTAATTGCTATATGTGTTCACATCTTGTTAACAAAAGTGGTAATCGGGGGATTTGTCAGCAGTTTTGTAGATTGCCGTATGTTTTTAATGCAGATAAAACGTCAACTAATGGATTTTTGCTTAGTGCAAAAGATATTAGTATGGTTGACAATATTGGAGAACTTGAAAGTCTAGGCATTACTAGTTTAAAGATTGAAGGTAGGGCAAGACGACCATTTTATGTAGCTCAAGCGTGTAAAATATATAGAGATATTTTAGATAATGGAAAATATTCAAAGCAGGATTTTAATAAACTTAAGATTGCGTTTAACAGAAATTTTACACCAGCATATTTTAATGGTAACGATAATATTATTTCATCAATTCAAGGCAATAATGGTTTACAAATTGGTGAAGTGATAAAAGTTAACAATGGTAATAAGTTTAACGAAGTTTTTATTAAAACTAATTATGATTTTAAAAGGAAATGTGGTTTAAAGTTTATATTTAAGGGCGAGGAAATTGCTTCAATAGGTGCGTACGATATTAAACGTAAGGATGGTTGCTATCGTTTGACTACAACCTCAAATATTAAAGTTGGTAGCAAGGTTCATATTATCCAAGATGAGTTTATCGAACAGGAATTGTTAAGCAATATTAAATTGTTGGACGTGGATATTAAATTCAAAGCGATACCTAATCAACCTATCAAAATCATTGCAACACATCAAGATATTGAGGTGGAAGTTGAGGGTGATATTTGCCAAACGGCAAAAACAATATCAATAACCGTCGAGCAAATATTAAAACAATTATCACGTAGCGATGTATTTCATATCAATAACTTTGAATATAATATTGAGAACTGCTACATATTAAATTCGCAAAT
>JBKSMT010000092.1:0-2250 GCA_046881945.1 Clostridia bacterium | reverse complement strand
ACGACCACTCGCCTGTAGTATATATAACAAAGTATGGCAAAAAATACCACACCCCACAATGCCATCATAGTGAAGACGCTTATATGAAAATGACAGTATGGCAAGCACTTGATAAGGGTTATACCGCTTGTAAAATTTGTTGTTATTAAAAAGAGGTAGCCTACCAACTTCTTCTTTTTGCATTATTTAAACAATTTTTCGACACACTCTTGTTCTATTTGCGCTATCCTCTCACGTTTATTGTTTTGCCAATAAGCATTGTAAGCCTTTTTGTATTCGATTGCTGAAAATTCATTACCTTTCAACACCGCTTTATCCGCTAATGTATCGCATACATATTGAGCCCATTCCTTAGCATAACTAACTTCATTGTTTGACTGTGTATCTACAATTTTTAATTCAAAATCATTATAAGCTATAATAAATTCCTTTGACGAATTAACACTATTTGCAATTAACTTAATTTTTGACATTTTAGGATTTGTGTCCAAAATATAAATAGAATAACTGAAATCTTTGTTATATAATCTATTTATAATTCTAATAAAAAATAGTCCAAAATCCTTTCTAGATAAATTATCAATATACATACCTACCTCCTATTTCAACAAACTTTGTTCGCATTGCTGTTCAATTTCTGCTCGCTTGGCATTTCTAATTTTTATGCAATGTTCGTTATAATCGTTCTTATAATTGTGACTAACAATATGCTTATCGTCACCTGAAACAAATTCCTTTTCCTTAATAATTGAATATACAAATTTAGCCCAATCGTTAGTATAAATTGTTTCCGTTTGAGTTTTGTCCATTACAATCTTACATTCAAATTCAGTACAATATGCCCTACCCGTAACATGTTTGCCATCACTAGTAATTACCTCAAATTCAATTAAATGTCCATGTGTATTGCCCTTAATACTATTAACTTTAATAACCAAGTTCGAACCTATTTGATTTTTCATCATTTTAGCAATAAAATTGCGCATTTCAATATAAGTCAACATACGCATATAATCAAAATTCATATTTACCTCCTAAAGTGGGCATATTATATCATGCAAATCACGCCTTGTCAATACCTAAATTTCAATTTACTATATGAAATATATGTATAAAATATAATAATTGTTAAAAAAAAGTAGTAATAAACTACTTTTGAAGATTAATATATTATTTATTTTTATCATCACTAATTGCATTTTCAATTGCAGAGGCAATAAGTTCCGCCCCCTGCTTTTTGTCCGCACTAGTGGCTATAAACATGCTTTTGTTATGTCTAATATGATTAGATATATCGTTAATGTTTTTGTTTAATTGACTACGTGATAATTTGTCCGCCTTGGTTAATACAATTTGATAAGGGATGTTAAGTTGAACCAAGTAATTTAACATCATAACATCAAGTTCACTAGGTAGATGACGACTATCAATTAGCAATAACACTAGCTTTAAATTATGTGTATTGTTAAAGTAGTCATCCAAGACTCTATCCCATTCCTGCTTAATTGATTTACTTGCTTGAGCAAAACCATATCCGGGCAAGTCCACCAAATATACTTTACCATCAATATCAAAATAATTTACAAGCCTAGTACGTCCAGGCGTACTTGATGTTTTTGCCATTTTTTTGTTGTTGGCAAGCATATTAATAAGGCTACTTTTGCCAACATTACTACGTCCTACAATAGCCACCTGAGGAAGTTCATCTACAATAAACTCGGCTGGCTTGCTAGCACTTTTTACAAACTTAAAATTAATTAATCTCATATTTTCTCCTTATAACTGTTGAGTTTGATTATTGATACATACGTCTTCTAAATCATTTAGCAAATTATGTAATCTAACCTTAAATTTATATCTAAAATCACTTTCAGTATCAACATCTAGTTTTTCTTTACCTTCTTTAATCAAATTCCTAAATCTTGCGTCACCTAATCGGCGCAAATTAGCAAATTCAATCGTATAAAAAACCTTTGGTTCATTGGTCAAATTGAAAGTAAGTTTAATATCGCTATCTAATTTTTCAAAAGAAAGGCTTTTCCTTTCAGGTGTACCTTCTTCAAATACATCTATCACTTTAAAACCACTTAAAATTTTACTTAATGGAAAATATATTTTGCTATCTTGACTTAAGGTAAGCGAATATTTATCACTTAGCGTACCTTCTTGCAACGCGATAGTAAAATAAAAATAGTCGTCCGTTTCGCCAATAATTATTAAACCATTATCGTCGTTTTGATTAAAAAAATA
>JBKSMT010000091.1:0-4066 GCA_046881945.1 Clostridia bacterium | reverse complement strand
ATTAGTATCAATGAATATGTTTGGTTTTAACCGAAAGCTTATGGATAGGATTGTTAAGGACTTTGATAAGTTTTTTGCTCAACCAAAGGAAGATTTGCTAAAAGGTGAATTTTTGTTGCCTATGGTGGTTGACCAAATGATTAAGGATAATGAAATTAATTTGATTGTAGGTACAACTACTGCTAAGTGGTATGGAATTACATATAAGGAAGATCTTGAGCAATTTAAACAGGCAATTATTGATATGAAACAAAATGGTGAATATCCTAAGCATTTATATTAAGTCGTAACTTTCGTATTTTAACAACAGGAGGATAAATGACATATAATTTGATGGAAGAAAAACAAGAAAAAGCATTTTTGGTATATTTTTCTACTCAGGACGAAAAGCATGAACTGGCCGAGATGAAAGAATTAATACGTTCGGCAATGTTGGAATTTGTAGGGAGTGAGTACGTTACATTGCGTGAAATTAATCCACACTCATATATAGGCGTAGGCAAGGTGGAAGAAATCGCATTTAGAATACAAGAATTAGACGTAGATGTTGTTATTTTTGATGTATCGCTTACAGGTTCGCAATTACGCAATTTGCAAGCTGAGTTAGGTGTTAAAGTAATTGACCGTACAATGCTTATATTGGATATATTTGCAGGACGTGCTAAATCCAACGAGGGTAAACTTCAAGTAGAACTTGCGCAATTAAAATATACTTTGCCTAGGCTTAGTGGTATTTCGGGTACTGCAGGGCGTTTTGGTGGCGGAGTTGGGATGCGCGGTCCTGGTGAAACTAAGTTGGAACTTGACAAGCGTAAAATTCAGGAAAATATTCAAAAGAAAGAAAAAGAACTAAAAATAGTAAATGAAAAGCGTCAACTTACGCGTAAACAACGTAAAAATCGTGAATATATGGTGTCCTTGGTAGGATATAGCAATGCGGGTAAATCAACGCTTATGAATACAATTACTAAGGCTGATACCTATGCTGATAATAGATTGTTTGCAACTCTTGATGTATTAACCAAGCGTGTGTGGGACGATGGAACTAGTTATGTATTATGTGATACGGTTGGATTTATATCTAATTTGCCACATGAACTAATGAATGCTTTTTCCGCCACCCTTGAGGAGGTGCGAGATGCTGACCTATGTTTGATAATTTTAGATGCCAGTGATAAAAGTAAATATGAGCAACTTAGAGTTGTTGAAGATGAACTAACTAAGCAAAATGTAAGTAAGGATAATTGTATTCTGGTGTACAATAAATGTGATTTGCTTAATAAGATGGAACTTAGTGTGTTGGAGGGCTTTGGTTATACTACTTGTAAAATTCAAGCAAAACATAATCAAGGTGTTGCTGAATTAAAGGCTTTGATACGTGAGAAGTTGAACGATAAATACTAAAATTATAACAAAAACATGCTTTTAAATAAATTAATGAGAAGTGCTGATTTTTAAATTGGCACTTATTTTTTTTGATTTGTATTGACAACTTTTGTAAATTTGTGTATTATATGTGTGGATTAAGAGGGAATAGTTATGATAACCGATAAGCAACAAGCATTGGAAGAAATTTGTAAGCCAGAAGTTAATTTTGATAAATTTGATAAGGGATTATTGAGTGATAAAGATGTTGTAATCGCATATATGCAACATCATTCTTCTAACAACATGCTATTTATGGACTTCCCCGTTAGTATTAATAATTCGGGAATGATTGATGACGTGGAATTTGTTGGAAGCGTAATTAAAAATCTGGATATCGGCTATGATAAGGAGTGCTTAAAGTCGATGTTAAAGTATAGCACATCACGTATTATTAAAAATATTATCAGTAAGGGTGAGGGGTACGCAGTGGACGACTTGAAGATATATGCTAAGGACATCTTGACTGAATATAATGACATAGTTAAGGTCAAAAATGACGAACTTAAGCAAAAGCAAGCAGATATAGATGAAGTGGAACGTTGTATAGATAGCGTTGCTTTAGATATATTTGATAAGCCTAAGAAAAAATTACAACGTGGTAACTATAAGTCATGCAATATTGGATTTACTGCCGAAATTAAATAATAAATACAACTTCCATTAATTTGGAAGTTTTTTTAATATCTATGTGAACAATTTTTATTTTTTTACATACTATGGAGTATACAAAGGAATTAGAGAAGTACCAAAGATAAATTACATACAAACGATAACAACAATAAAAAACATATTAGAAACTAATTCCCATGTATTAAAGATTATTTTTGCGCAAAAACAAATTTTTAAGACAAATTTACTAATAAACGAAAGGAGAAATATTTATGTTTAACAAAATGTTTGGTGGTTGTGGCTGTGGAGGTCGCGACGATTACGATAAATGCGGTGGCGGATTTGACTGTTGCTGGATAATTGTGTTACTTTTAATTCTTTGTAACTGTGGATGCAACGCTGACCCTTGCTTCATAATTTTAATTTTATTAATCTTATGTGGTTGTGGATGTGGTGGACGTAAAGATGGTTGCTGTTAATTAGATACATAAAATAAATTTTTGATAAATAAAAAATAGGGCTTATGATGAGTCCTATTTTTAACTAGTATTTATAAAGTTTTGTCTTCGCTATAACTAAGTGTGTTAAATATTGCAATTTCGTTATTTGCTGATTCGATGCAGTCACTTCCATGTAATACATTTTCGGTCATGCGAGGTTCTTCACCTAGCATTGCAGGAACTTCCAATCTTAAACGCTTAATAATTGTTCGCATAGTAGTTATAGCATTTTCGCCTACCATAACCATACCATAAGCCTTGTCAGAAGTGATATAATCTTCTAATGCCTTGTAAAAAGGTTTGGCATTTTCATAACTCCCGCGGAAGTGTTCAGCGTAATGTTTTTGAGCATCTTCGATTGAGTATTTGATAAATTTTTCATCAATAATTTTCATACCTGCATTAACTGCTGATTTTTTAACAAGATTAATAACTTCAGGGAAGTTAGCAAAATGAGGCTTTACCATAATATAAGTTTTTTCCATAAATTTCTCCTAGTAACAAATATATTATATCACATGTAATTTATTTTGGCAAGGTGTTTATATAAATTTTAAATTGTTATTGACAAAATACAAATTTATGATATAATGTGAATACATTTATTAGGAGGATAATATGGCAATTTGGACAGATGAAGTAGGTGTAAATGGTGATGATAGTGTACTTATTACAGATTTAAGAAAGTGTAGAGCCATTGAAGATATTGATAAAGATATTAATAAAATTACTAAACCAAGATTGATATGTAGAATGATTAGTAAATTATTAAAAAAAGATGCTGAGCAAATACAAAGTTCAGCAAATAAAATTATTGATAAGATGGGAATTAAGTATTAGGAGGAAATTGTGTTAAATCCAAAGCAATGGAATTATGTTAATTTAGGATTAAAAGATAGGTTTAAAGGTATATATTGTTATCAAAAAGGAAAAAGATATATTGTTTTAGTGGACAGTAGTCAATGTCAAACTATGTCTTTATATGGGCTTAAATTTGATGATGAGCAAAAGGCTGAATATTTTATGAATTGCAATATGTATTACGATAAATATGAATTTGATGTACTATTACATAATAAAAGTATTATGATAGAACCAAGAACAATTAAAGGAATACTTGAAATTGATTGTGGAAAAAATGAAGAAATGGCTAAAAAGGTGGTTAGGACATTGAGATTGCAGTTTATTAATCATTTAAATAAACAAAAACAAGCCGAAAAGAGTGAAAAGAAAGATTTTAAAGGTATGGAATTTTAAAAAAGAGGGCATAATGCTCTCTTTTTGCGTTTTTGATGGTATAGTAAATGGTTAAAATGTTAATAAAAAGTATTATATAATAATATATACAATACTAAATTAGTAAATTCCTAAAAAATTTTAAAAAATCTCTTGACACACCTAGCAAATTGTGTTATAGTTGAATAGCATGAATAATTATCTCAAAATGGAGGTTGGTGCACTTTTGGGTGCAATTTACCAAGATTTTTAAGGGATAAATGGCAACTGAATAATAAATTTTAAGGAGTTAT
>JBKSMT010000090.1:0-3760 GCA_046881945.1 Clostridia bacterium | reverse complement strand
TCGCCCAACGCGGAAAACGATCGGTATAACCTAAATCATCACGATATTTAATATTATTTAATTTAAACACTAATCCGTCAATCAAAAAATCAAGGTTTGATTTAGATTTATTAATTTTGTCTATAATAACCTTCATTTCGTCAGTGTTATGGACAAGTCCTAATATATCCGCCACCTTAAAATTATTATCACGTAAAAAGTTGTTTACTTCCATTTGTGTATTAAACGTTTTACCTTCAATATAATTAACATCATAAGCATAAAAATCTAGTTTACGTGATGCCGTTACTTTAGGGTCAAGATTACGTACAGCACCCGATGCAGCATTTCGCGCATTTTTAAGCGGAACATCTAATTTACTATTAAGTTGCTCAAGTACTGAAAGCCTTATAATAGCCTCGCCATGTACAATAACTTTACCTTTATAGTCTATTTGTAAAGGAATTGACCTAAAGGTACGTACTTGTTCGGTTACATCTTCACCTACTATACCATTACCGCGCGTTCCTGCTTGAGTATATTTACCATCTATATATGTTACCACTATTGTAAGTCCATCAAACTTGTATTCACAGGTATATTCAGGATTAAAATTACTTAAGCGTTCGTTACGCGTTATCCAGTCCTGTATTTCGTCTACACTTTGACTTTTTTCCAAACTATACAATCTATTAGTATGAGCAACTTTACTAAATTTAGATATAGGTTCGCTACCTACCTTATGTGTAGGTGAATTATCTAATACTATACCTGTTTCCTTTTCTAGTTTAAATAATTCATCTAGCAATCTATCATATTCAATATCCGCAATAGTTGGCTTATCTAGTATATAGTACTCGTAGTTATATTTATTAATTAAGCCTATTAATTGTTTCATCCTTTCTTTTTTCATATCTTCCCCTTTATATTTTACTAATCAACAAAAGTTATAGGTGCATAGTCAAGTGACAATGCCTTTTTACCTATAACGCCAAAATCAATAGTAACACATTTATTGCTAGCATAACTACTAGTATCTACAATAACACCTTGACCAAATTTAACATGCATTACCTTTGCACCCACAACTACCTTAGATGTGTCGATAATTTGCTTAGAAACTCCTTTTGATAAACCAGAAATATTTAATCCTCCAATACTTGCTCCGCCACCAAAAGCATTTGTTTTAAAGTTTAAATTATCGTTTTGAGTAGTTGATGTCTTGTTATAATTATTTCCATAAGCACTTGATGTATATCCATTATATTGCGAACTATTTTTAACTGCATACTTATTGCTGTAACTAGCATAGTCACTATTATTGCTAGCGTACTCCTTAGTATATTTGTATCCAGCGTCATTACCATAATATCCTCCGTAACCAAAGGCTTGATCCTTAACCATATCAATTTCACGCAAGAATCTACTTTTAACTGCCATATCCCTTTTGCCGTACATAAAACGTGAACTACTGCTAGTTAAATATAATTCCTTACGAGCCCTAGTAATTGCAACATACATAAGTCTACGTTCTTCCTCTTGCTCGTCAAGTTCGGCTCGACTAACAGGAAATATTTTTTCTTCTAATCCTGAAATAAATACAGTATCAAATTCCAAACCTTTAGCAGCATGGACAGTAGCTATAATTACACCGTTTTTACTGCTTTCGGTATCTATGTCACTAATTAGCGTTACACTTTCAAGATACTCGTTAAGTGTTGCACTTGGATTTGCTTCCTCGTAATCCTTGATTGATTTCATTAGTGATGTTACGTTAATGTATCTGTCCAATTCAGTTTCATCTTTTTGATTAAAACTTTGAAGTATTTTTGCTTCGTCAACAATATAACTAATAAGTTCATACAAGCTCCCATCTTCAGCCTTTTGGTCAATGCCTATAAGTAATTGCTTCAATGGTTGAAGTTTACTACGTAAAGCTGGCTTGATATCTTCCGTATCACAATTTAATATAATTTGCTTAATACTACACATACGCATATCGGCAAGTTCCTTTAATCTAGAAATACTAGTATCGCCAATACCACGCTTAGGAAAGTTTATCAAGCGACTAAAACTGGTGCTATCATTAGGATTAACTATTGATATTAAATATGATAAAGTGCTTTTAATTTCAGCACGTTCATAGAACTTTACACCATTATAAATCTTATGTGGTATGTTATATGCCAACAACTTTTCTTCAAAAGGACGTGTAAGTGCATTTAGTCTAAGTAATATTGCTATATTATTAAGGTCTACTCCCATTGCTCGTTGCTGTATTATATGACGCACTACATAATCGGCTTCATCTTGCTCATCACGTGCGCAAAAATAAGTAACATCTGTACCTTGGTCATTAGTAGTATACAACTTTTTAGATAATCTATTTTTATTATTTTCAATCAGTTTGTTCGCCTTCTCTAATATTGCTTTAGTACTACGATAGTTTTGCTCTAATTTAAATATTTTAACATTTTTAAAATCTTTTGAAAACTGGAAAATATTCCCAACATTAGCACCACGCCAACTATATATTGATTGGTCCTCATCGCCTACTATAAATACATTTTGATGTTTTGCGCCAAGTATCTTTACAATCTCGTATTGCAATTTGTTAGTATCCTGAAATTCATCAATATGAATATATTGGAAACGGTCTTGCAAACTATTCCTAACATCTTCATTTTTAGCAAGTAACTTATAAAAATTTATAAGCAAATCATCAAAATCCATTGCATTATTTTTAAGTAACTCATTTTGATAAGCAAAATAACCACGTCTAACCATATCAATACCCTTAGTATGCTTATTAATCTCGCAATATTCATCAATATTAATATTGTCATTTTTGATTACGCTAATTGCATGCTTTACTCGTGACTTAGTTTCTTCGTCAGTTATACCTAAATCCAAAAATACCTGCTTGTATACTTTGGTTTGGTCACTATCGGTATAAATGCTAAAATTAGGCTGATAATCCTCTAATACCGACTGATATTTACGTAACATTCGAACACAAAAACTATGAAAAGTTGCCACCATTACCATCGAAGCATCTTCACGTATTTTACATACACGCTCCTTCATTTCATTTGTTGCTTTATTAGTAAAGGTGATTGCTAGTATCCTATATGGGTCTACATGAAGTTCAGTAAGCAAATATGCTATGCGATAAGTAAGTACCCTTGTTTTACCACTACCAGCACCTGCTGAAACTAATACTGGTCCTTCGGTGTTTAAAACCGCTTTTAATTGCTCGTCATTAAGTAAACTAGAATAATCCATAATCTTCTCCAATTAGATTTAATTATATCACAATATTAAATTTTTGACAAACAAAAAAAGACTATTTAACTCACATGTTAAATAATACATTACAATCAAAAAAATAAAAAATGCATTATTACTAATGCACTTTATTTTAATATCTACCTTTTTTCATAGCGCGCTTTCTAGCAGCTTCGCTCTTTTTCTTTTTCTTAACGCTAGGCTTTTCGTATTGTTCACGTTTTCTTAAATCACCAATAATACCATCTTTTTGGCATTTACGTTTAAAACGCTTTAACGCACTTTCAACTGATTCATTTTCACCAACTCTAACTGTGCTCATCTATTTTCACCACCTTTCGTTTTACAAATTCTTTTATATTTTACACATCAAAACCTATTTTGTCAATGGTTTTAAACAAATTTTTCCCAAAAACACAATATTTTTTATAAAAAGTACTATTTTGGATGCCTTTATTTAATCATTTCCTTAAAATTTTGTAATATTTTGTTT
>JBKSMT010000089.1:0-1721 GCA_046881945.1 Clostridia bacterium | reverse complement strand
TCAGTTATATCAATAACTGGTTTTGATACTGGAGCCGAAGCACCATTATCCACATTAGGCACAGTATTAATTTTAACAAAACCAACAACACCTAACACTAGTGCCATTAGTATGCTAAACATTACACTTAAACTTAAAACTATTTTTTTAGTTTTGGTCATAACATCCCCCACAATAATTATTTATAATTATTTTAACAATTTAATTTAAAAAAGTAAAATGATTTTCGACCATATTTAATTTATTTTTAGCAAAAAGTATATAATTATTTAAAAATTTTACCAACCGCCACCTTTTACCTTTTTATTTATAAAAAAAAAATACTAAGTATAAACTTAGTATCTTTTAGTTTACTTACCTTCTTGTTCGGTTAAATAATCTTCATACGAAATATTTTTATCATATTCGATAGTAGAATTAATACGTATAATACGATTAGCAACTGTTGAAATAATTTCCTCATCATGAGTTGCAAATATCATGTTACCATCAAAACGTTCCATACCCTTATTAAGTGCAGTAATTGATTCAAGGTCAAGGTGGTTAGTAGGTTCGTCCATAATCAAGAAATTGCCACCAATTAACATCATACGCGCCAACATACAACGTACTTTTTCGCCACCTGATAGCACTTTAGCTGATTTTTCAGCCTCCTCGCCACTAAACAACATACGACCTAGCCAACCACGTAAAAATGATGCTTCAGTTTCCTTAGTAAATTGACTAATCCATTGTACAAGATTGCCATCATAATCTTCAAAGAAATCATTATTGTCTTGTGGAAGATATGTAGGAATAATAGTTTTGCCCCACACTACCTCACCTGTATAATTAGTATCAACACCAGCAAGGATATCACATAAAGCCTTGACTACCGAACTATTTTGTGAAATCAATGCTACTTTTTCATCCTTATGCAAAGTAAACGAAACGTTACTAAATAAGCCTTCTTTGCTTAAATTTTTAACCATCAAAATATCGTTACCGATACGGCCTTCAAATTTAAAGTCAATATATGGATATTTACGGCTACTTGGTTTTAAATCTTCGATTGTAAGACGTTCAAGTTCTTTTTTACGGCTAGTTGCTTGACGGCTTTTACTTGCGTTAGCCGAGAACCTTGCAATGAATTCTTGCAATTCCTTAGCGCGTTGCTCAGCCTTTTTGTTTTGGTCCTTCATTTGTCTTAACATCAACTGACTACTTTCGTACCAGAAATCATAGTTACCTACAAACATGTTAATTTTTCCATAATCAATATCACAGATATTAGTACAAACCTTATTTAAAAAGTGACGGTTGTGCGATACGATAATTACTGTATTTTCAAAGTTTAATATAAAGTTTTCAAGCCAACGAATAGTTTTTACGTCCAAGTTGTTGGTAGGTTCGTCCAAAATCAAGTTGTCAGGATTTGAGAACAATGCTTGTGCAAGCAATATTTTAACTTTGATTTTACTATCAATATTTGCCATCAATTCATAATGCAAATCACTAGGAACATCTAACGAATTCAATAATGCTTGAGCCTCACTTTCAGCCTCCCAACCATTCATATCCATAAACTCTTGAGTTAGATATGCTAACTTCTCGCCTTCCTCATCAGTTAAATCGCCTTTAGCATAGTACATTTCCTGTTCATCCATAATTTCAACAAGGCGCTTATGACCTAGCAAAACTGTACGAACTGCGGTACAATCATTATACTTTTCTTGGTTTTG
>JBKSMT010000088.1:0-4826 GCA_046881945.1 Clostridia bacterium | reverse complement strand
GTTTCATTTAGAGTATATAGCGACTTAAGCCGAGCAATGTACGACAAACCTTATGCAAATAGCAATAACCCTACCCTTAAAGTTTATTTACCATTGTACTGCGAAAATTTAATGTATTATGGTATGATATATGGCGAAAGTGCCGTTGAGGAACGCACTAATATTTGGTATTATTGCAAGTATACTACAACTGGAGTTTGTGGTTACGTATATTCCGACGCGTGCGATAAAATGACAAATATAATACCTAATAGTGAAAAGTTGCCTTATATTTCGGAACCTCAGTGGCATGTAAATACTGCATCTAATCAATTAATAAGCATTGATAGTAAACCATTTAAAATAAGTATAGTTTTAATATGTATTCCATTTGTTATATTTATATTCCTACTATTCAAACTCGCCTATACCAAACTTCAAAGTAAAAAAGAGATTGACACATTCAATCCCTTTGAATAAATCATAATATATTTAAACACAAAAGAAGTTTGCGCTTAAACGCAAACTTCTTGTTTTAATAACTCATGTCGCAATGCTATAATCCAATGTTCGTTGTTTAATAAATACTCAAGCTTATCAATGTATGGCGAATTATTTGCGTGCATTGTAAAATGCTCTACCGCCGATTGCATACGCCTGAAAGCAGTGCGCTTTGATGGCATATCAAACATTTGACAAAACGACTTAACCGACAAATCATATTTCATTTTGGACAAAACTATCATTCTATCTTCAACATTTAACTCATTTACCAATTTATCAATAATCAGTTTAAGATTAATAAGACGATTTTTACGTTCGATTAGATTAATAATATTGTTAGTTACGTCATAAGTTGAACAATACTCAGGTGATGGTCCAAAATTTACTGCATGTTTATACACAAATTCATTAATCAAGTCGCAATTTCTTTCAATAAATCTATATGCCGAAATTAAAACTTTGGCATCTTTTATATCCAACATTACCCCTCCCTTTGTTTGACGAGATTATAGAACACACTATAAAACAAAGTCAAGATTTAGTGCCATCTTTTAATTTTCATGCTTGTTTGACTTGACATAATTCGACATTTTTAACACAAATGTTCTAATCAAACATAATCATTATAGAACATTTAATTTTTAATTGTCAAACAATTTTAATCACATTGTGTAACTTTTGATACAGAAATTTCGTAAGCAATTTTATTAATACTTTCCTGCCCCTCAATTTTTTTAACATACTCGCGGGATTGAATTCTACCCACCATTTCAAGTTTTGTCCCCACTGGTAGTTCTCCAACAAAGCGGGCATTGCGTCCCCATGTAATGCAAGGAATATAATCCGACTTATTATACGAACGATTAACCGCCATCAACACATCAGTAATCTCTCTATTAAAAGGTGTTGTACGATATATTGGCGACTTGCAAATATATCCATAAATTTCGATAATATTAGGATTACTCATATTATCCACTTCACATAATTCGCGTACAAAAACAGTTAACACCAACTTACTTTTGTTATTTTCAATTTTGTTATAACTCCTAAATTGACCTCTTAGAGCAATAGTGTCACCTACATTAATACAAGCACTTTTTAATAGCCTTTCGCTAATAGTAACCGGTATAATATCGCTTTGTCCACTAAGACGTGGTATTGAAAGATTGAGATTGTAAAATCCCTCATCTAACACTTCGTGGCTATAAATAGGTTCGTCCACCACCTCTCCTTGCAAATAAACTTTATTGTTTTCTAATAATTCGTGATTCATTAGTTTCTCCTTAATTTCTTTTTGTTTTTTATTTTTATAATTTAATATCAATCTACAACTTCTAATAAGCGAAATGCCTTTATGCTTTCATATTTTTACTATTATTTAGGAACTTGAACGCCTTGTTGATTAATTGTATAATTGTCGTGATAAATAAGTTCACCAACAGGGACCACTTCATAACCATTATTTTTGTAATATTCTAATACCAATTTAAGTCCTGCAATAATATTGTCGGAATTATTATGAAACAATACTATACTCCCCTCTTGAGATTTGCTACACACACGCCCTGCAATTTCTCCTGCACTTAACCCTTTCCAATCAAGGCTATCAACACTCCATTGAATTGCGGTTATATCAAGCGATTTACATACATCAATCAACGTATCATTATACGAGCCGTAGGGTGGTCTAAACAAATTAGCTTCCACTCCACAAACTGCTTGGATAATTTCTTGATTTTTAGTAAGTTCCAAACTCATTTGCTTGGCAGATAAGTTAGCCATATCAGGGTGAGTGCTACTATGTAGCCCAATTTCAAAACCATGCTCGGCAATACTTTTAGCAACATCAGGATAATCTTCAACCCAAAATCCAACTAGAAAGAATGTTGCATTTACGCCATAATCCTCGCAAACTGACATAATTTCAGCAGTCTTATCCGCACCCCATGCCGCGTCAAAAGAAATAGCAACCTTCTTTTCAGTAGTTTGCACACTATAAATTGGCAATTTTTTAGTTCTACTATTAAAATATACATTTGCTACTTGCAATGTTGAATTGCTTGTAGCACATACAACGACTAAACCTACGAACATCACTATTAGTGCGATTATTCCTATATTTTTTCGTTTCATAGATATCTACCTCGTTAATTTTACTCTATAAATACGCATCAAATCAACCATAAATGCCAAAAGTTTTTGAAAAAAATGAGAATTTCTTCTCACTTTTTATATATTTTTGTCAAATTTGTTTTTTATTACAACAATTCAATGTATAAGCCATTTATTATAACGCAAACCCGCCATCTACAGTAACCACTTGTCCTGTGATAAATGTTGCATTGTCACTTGCTAAAAAGTACACTGCATTAGCCACATCTTGAGGAGTACCTAATCGGTTTAGTGGAGTTTGCTCCTTTAATTCATTTTTGTCTTCCTCAGTATAATCAAGCAACATATCAGTATCTATCACTCCAGGGCATACACAGTTAACCGAAATACCACTAGGCGCAAGTTCTTTAGCAAGCGCCATAGTAAAGGCAATAACCGCACCCTTACTGGCGCTATAAATAGTTTCCATACTAGCACCTACTTTACCCCAAATTGACGAAATATTAATAATTTTACCAGCCTTTTCGCTTACCATACCAGGCACAACCGCTTTAGCGCAATTAATTACGCCAAATGTATTAACGCCAAATACACGCGCCACTTCATCAGTGGTTGTTAGTTGAAATAATTTGGATAAAGCAACTCCCGCATTGTTAACCAACACATCAATTTTGCCAAAAGTTTTAACTGATAAATTAACCATATCCGCAACTTCACTTTCAACCGAAACATCTGCCTTAACCAGCAAACATTTTACACCCATATCTTCAATGTATTTAGCAATGGTTTGAGCCTTGCTTTTGCTAGTATTATAGTTAAGTATAACATTATATCCCTCGCTTGCAAATTTAATAGCAATCTCACGTCCTATACCTCGTGACGCACCTGTAATTAAAACTGTTTTCATAACCTTTCCCTTTTAGTAACTTCATTATACCAAAATATATTAAATTTTTCAAGTATTATTTTAAATCATAATTAAAATTTTTGAAGCATATAAATAACTAGGAGAATTTTATGGAAGAAAATAAATCAACTATTCAAACAAATCCAAAGCCTAGTGTGGAGCACAGTTTAACACTAGTTGACCGTAAGCATTTGAATATAACTGGTGTAGAAAAGGTAGTTAGCATTAAACCCGACCTACTTCAACTTAAATCCAGTGCTGGCGATATAATTGTAAATGGTCAAAATATTGAAGTAACCAAACTTGACCTTGACCAACATAGCATTGCGTTAACAGGCAAATTTGATAGTATTAAGTATAATAATGTCGACAAAACACCCCTATTAAAAAAGATATTTAAATGATATTTTTTAGTGTAAATCAATTATATTCGTTTTGCTTAGTTTTATGTAGCGGTTTAATTTTTGGATTAATTTATAGTATTTTAGGGGTAATTTTTATTAAAAATCACCAAAATAATATATTTAATTTTATTTTTAAATTTATTTTAGGTATTATTTTTAGTATTTTTTTAGTATTTTCAATAAATATTTTTTATTTTGGACAATTTAATCTAATAATTATCGTATCATTTTCCCTTGGTTTTTGGTGGAGTAAAAAAACTCTTGAAAAATTGCTTGATTTTTTTGAAATAAAGTTTTATTATGTTTATATAAAACTTAAAAAGTTAATCAAGTTTTATTTCGAGAGGAAACATGAATCAATCAAGGACTAAATCATTAGTAACCCTTGTGGCGCTATGCACTATAGCGCTAGTGTTTGTTTTACTGGTTGTGTCGGTAATTGAAATTAAAAAGTGTTACGACTACAAGCAACGTATCACCTCTCAGGAACGTCAAATTGAAGAACTCCAAAACGCCAAAGATTTTTACGAAAGCAAACTTAATCAAGATAATCAGTATGTTGATGGCGATTTTGTGTTTGAGGAGGAATAAATGATAATTACAGTTAGTGGCAAACCTTGTTGTGGCAAAAGCACTATGGCAGAAATATTTTGTGCAAAATATAACTTTGAACGTATTTATGCAGGTGCAATTTTTAAGGAAGAGGCCAAAAAGTTAGGTTTAAATGTTAAAGAACTTTCACTAAGTCAAAAATATTTTGATATCGACTATAAAGTTGATGAATATCTTAAAGGAGTGTATGCAACACGATTAAATGAAAATATTTTAATCGAAAGTCGCCCAGCGTTTAGTTTTATGCCTAATGCCTTTAATGTATTTATTGACGTTGATGACAACACTATGGCAACCCGATTATT
>JBKSMT010000087.1:0-2633 GCA_046881945.1 Clostridia bacterium | reverse complement strand
AACTTCAAATACAATGCATAGTGTATTAAATGATTATAACACACTAAGTATTGGTATAATTGCTGATAGAGAATTAATTTACAACAAGATTAACAAACGTGTTGATATAATGATAGATATGGGTCTTGAACATGAAGTTAAAGATTTACTAAATAAAGGATTAACACTTAATAATAATTGTATGAATACAATAGGATATCGTGAAATGGCGCAATATTTATTAGGGGAAATAACGCATGATAAAAGTATTGATTTAATCAAGCAACATACACGCAATTATTGCAAACGTCAATTAACTTTTATGAAAACAATACCTCAACTTATTTTACTAGAACTAGAACAAGCGAGGTTAAAAATAGAGGAGTTTTTAAATGATAACATTAAGTAATAAATCAAGTGAATTTGTTAGAGATAACGAATTAAAATGTGCTGAAAGATTTAATCTAATTGAAGATATTGAATTACATAATCAATTAAAAGTTCTTAATGCTTTTAATAAGGCAGGGCTTGCGGAAAGACATTTTATAGGCAGTTTTGGTTATGGTCACGGTGATATAGGTAAGGAAATCACCAATGAAATTTTTGCTACCATTTTTAATACAGAAACTGCGATTGCTTCACCAATGCTAACTTGTGGTACTGCAACAATATCACACACTTTATTAGGTATTTTACGTCCTAATGATTTAATGTTATGCGTTAGTGGAACGCCTTATGATACTCTAAAAGATGTATTATTTGGTATTGAGGGTGATGATAATGGAAGCCTTAAGGATTTTGGTATTAAATACGACCAAATTGAATTAGTCAATAATGATTTCGATTATAACAAAATAGTTGATTATTTAACCAAAAATAATGTAAAAATGTTATATGTTCAACGTTCGCGTGGATATGAGTGGCGTAATGCATTAAATATTAATCAAATGCAAAAGTTATTTGGTTTAGTACGTCAAACTTCGCCTAATACTATTATTGTGGTAGATAACTGTTATGGCGAATTTGTTGAAAAACTTGAGCCAACAGATGTTGGTGCAGATATTGCTATGGGCTCAATGATTAAGAATATTGGTGGTGGAATTGCTCCTACTGGTGGCTATGTGGTTGGTAGCCAAAAGTTGATTGACAAAATTGCATATCATCTATATTCCCCAGCATTAGGTATTGATTCAGGCTCATATAGTGAGGGATACAAGCTTATTCTACAAGGTCTATTTGTTGCTCCTCATATTGTATCTCAAGCCAAGAAAACGGCAGTACTAACATCTCAATGTTTAAATACATTAGGTTATCAAACTATTCCTAGTGCAAATGACATAATGAGTGATATAGTATGTTCTATTAAATTTGGCGAACCAGAAACTCTTATAAAGTTTTGTCGTGCAATCCAAGCTAGTTCCCCAGTAGATAGTAACACATTGCTCGAGCCTAGTGATATGGCAGGTTATGCTGACAAAATAATTATGGCTTCAGGTAGTTTTAATCAAGGTTCTAGCATCGAATTATCGTGTGATGCACCTATACGTGAACCATATATAGGTTATTTACAAGGTAGTTTAAGTTATGCTCATGGTAAAATTGCTTTAACCTATGCTTTGCAAACAACATTTAAATTTCAATTTTAATAGTAAAAACTCCTTAGACATTATCTAAGGAGTTTTTTTGTTATAATTCACGTTTTTTGAATATATGTCTTGCAATTAATAGAAGTATAATTGAAATACCAATTATATATATTAAACTAATCCAAATATTCATACCATGATAAACAACATTATTAAATAATTTTGCTAATACGCTATCTGAGGTTATGCGAGTAGTACCAAAGTATGAGAATAAGTTAATATTAGCCAGTGGATAGAACTTTAACCATGAATTAATACCAAAGAATAATGGTAAAATTAGACTAACTGTATATATAATAACACCTATAAGCATTGCAAGTAATTCTGATTTAAGTATTGTACTTAAAAGTATTGAAATAGAACTATATACAGCAATTGTCATAAATGAACTTAATATAAATATTAGTATTGCTAAAATAGGGTGGATAGTAAATATTAAGTTACCATTTATAATCATTAAAATATTCGCACTTTCAAATCCAAATAGTATTCCGCCTACTATTAGTGAGGTGATAGTACCAAACAATAGTAATAACGCTGACATAATTAGTATTGCAAAATATTTACCAAAGAATAATGAACTACGTTTAACAGGCCTTATTGAAACAAAACGCATTGTATTATTACTAATTTCACCCGAAATAGTGTGGGCTGATAAGTAAATTGCAAATAGTATTACACCAACACTAAATAATGACATCACAAAGAAAGTAAAATCATAAGCATTAATTTTTCCATTAGAAGTATGTGTAACTGACAAACTGTTAGCATAGTCACTAGGAGAGGAGTGATTTTCGATATAATATTTATATCTAATAGCAGTTTCTTCTTGTTCGTACAAAGATACATTTGCATAACCTAATAATTTTGCTCGTTGTGATTTATTAGTTATGCTATTTAGGGCATCAACACACATTGAACTATCATAAGATGTAGCAAGTATACTAAAACAATTTTGATAACGATTAAATAGAGAATTCATTTCGTTAATAATCTTTTTATCTTGTT
>JBKSMT010000086.1:0-4522 GCA_046881945.1 Clostridia bacterium | reverse complement strand
TTTTTCTAAGTTTTTCCTGCCTTGCCTTACATCGTTTACTTGCTGACCTAATTTATATTCAGGGTCAGTGGGTATTCCCTTTTTTATATCTTCCTCAGTTGGATAATTATATGGCACTAGCATATTACCATACACTTTTTGATATTTAAGCAATTCCTTAAAAAACTTTACATAATTAAAAGCAGTATCAACATTAAGGCAGAAATCTTGGATTTCCTTGTCGGTTTTGCCTTGGTCTAGCATTTGTTGAAGTTCGTCAAAATAGGTATAGGATATGTGATAATAACTTACTATATCAAGGCTTTTGATATACTCTACCATTTTGCGTTGTTCATCTAGTAGTTGAATATCGGTTTTAGCACCTGTTAGACGTTTATTTTGCTTGTATATGCTATTAAATAGTTTTTCCAACTTCTTAAACTTTTTATCAATTAGTCGTTGCTTGTCCTTTTCGCTTGGTGTATCTAATATACCTTGATTTAAGTTGTCTGGGCTAATAATATATTGTTTATTTTGTTTAATATGATTAAGCAATTGATATAGGAAAGTGATTACATCTAGGCGTTTAATCTTTTGGTCTTTAACTTCTTCAACATCTTCATAATCATCTTCGATATCATATTCTTCTTCAAGGTCAATGGTTTGTTGTTTGCTTTCTTGTTGTCTTTCCTTATTTTCAAGTTCTATTGCCTTACGGATTTCTTCATCGGTAAGTGTAGTAACCACCTTTACGCCCTTGGTGTTTAGTGATTTAAGCAATCTATTTGCCATATATTCAAAAATATACACAAGTTTATGTTCATCTTGCGATGTATGTTCCTTTTCCCACCAATCTAGCAAATGACTATCACTCTTACTACTATTACAACTGCCACATATAGGTAAAATATTCCAATCATCAGTAGGTCCACCAAGATTAACTGGTATTATATGGTCAAGATGTATCTTTTGACCGCCACCCACAAGCAAGGTATCCGAATAAATGCACTTAAAGTTAAGGTTAGATAGCACATTATATAACTCTTCCCTTCTAGTTTCATCAGCAAGATTTCCCGGTATACGCTTTAAGTTGCCTTCGATAGCACTATCTAATTGCTCCCTAGTATACTTAATTTTACTAATCTCGCCAAGCACATATCTAACATTAGTTAGTCGTTCCTTTTCAAAGTCGGTTAACGCCTTATATTTCTTTTTGTGTTTATCGCAATATGCACGCACCTCTGCCATAACCTTATCGCTTAATGCTTGTAAATCAGCGTTATTGTCTTTAATAGTTTCCGCCACCGCAATAAATAAACTTTGTTCAAACTCTGTCATACCCTCACCTTTACATATATTTTAACACAAAATACAACTTTTGACAAATAAATAAAACTACTATCACTCACAAAAATTTACAATTTTCATACAATGTATTGTATAGGAGGTTAAATGAAAAAATTTACAATTTTAATGGTGGCTATAATGTCGCTGTTATCGGTCTGTCTTGGACTTACTGCTTGTGGTAAGGACAAAAATGACAATGTTATTCGTGTAAGCGAAGTAACTCATAGTTTGTTCTATGCACCACTGTATATTGCTATGAATAATGGTTATTTTGCTGATGAAGGGCTTGAAATTGAACTTACCAACGCGGGCGGAAGTGACGCAGTAACCACCGCCCTAACTAGCAAAAGTGCCGATATAGGATTGCTTGGCCCAGAGGGTATGATATATGTGCGTAAGCAAGGAATGAAAAATGCACCCGTCATATTTGCTCAACTAACCGCTTGTGATGGCTCGTTCCTAGTAGGTCGCCCTGATGAAAACACTGGCACATTTAGTTACAATGACCTTATAGGCAAACATATTATCGCTGGCCGTAAAGGTGGAATGCCTGCAATGACCTTACAATATATCTTGGAAGAGTTGTATGGTTTGACTACTGGTAACGCTCTTGGTAATGGCGTAGATGTTGTGCTTGACACAACCATTGCATATAACCTAAATGTTCCTAGTTTTGTGGCTGGTACTGGCGATTATTGTACAATGTTTGAGCCAACTGCAAGTCAATGCGAACTTGATGGCACTGGCAAGATTGTTTCCGCTCTTGGCGAAGAAATTAGCGATATCCCTTACACTGTGTTTACATCAACAAGTTCGTTCCTAAACAAAAATCCTGAAAAGATTGAAAAGTTTATGCGTGCATTAAAAAAGGGTTATGACTACCTAATGATTGCTACCGACACCCAGTTAGTAAGTGCGTTAAAGCCATCGTTTACTACCACTAGTGATGAATTGATTGTATCTGCGGTACGCAACTACATTCGAATTGGTGCTTATGCTGATGACTTTGTGTTAAGTGAAAGTTCGTGGACTATGCTACAAACAATTATGACACACGCTGGCGAACTTGATGGCACAGTTGCATACACTGATGCTGTAAACACAAACTTTGCAAACGCTTTAAACGAAGAATAAAAATCCCTTATTAAGAGGAATTAACTATATGAAAAAAGTAATCGAAGTACAAAATTTAAGTTTAACATATCATAGCAAAATTGGCGAAACGCTTGCACTTGATAACATTAGTTTCGATATTAAAAGTGGTGAGTTTGTTTCCATTGTAGGTCCATCTGGTTGCGGTAAAACTACCATACTATCCATACTTGCTGGCTTACTTGAGGCTAGTAGTGGCACCGTTTGGATAAATGGTGAAACACCTAAAACTAAAAATTCCGAGTGTGGATATATGTTTCAACGTGATAATCTTCTTCCCTGGCGAACAATTGAAAAAAATGTGCTATTAGGCCTTGAAATTCAGCATAAACTAACACCCGAAAACAAAGCACGTGCGTTAAATTTGCTTGATAAATATGGTTTAGGAGAATTTAAGAATAAACGCCCTGACGAACTTAGTGGCGGTATGCGACAGCGTGTCGCTCTAATACGAACCCTTGCCCTAAATCCAAGTATTTTACTATTAGACGAACCTTTCTCGGCACTAGACTATCAAACTAGGCTAAATGTATGTGATGATGTATCACAAATAATTAAGCAAGAAAAAAAGACAGCCATACTTGTAACTCACGATTTGCAGGAAGCAATTAGTATGTCGGATAGAATTTTTGTGTTAACAAAACGCCCTGCTAACATTAAAGCAACACATACTACAAGATTTGACAAAACCCTTACACCTTTCGAAAAACGTCAAACCTTAGATGCCGAAAAATTATTTAATACACTATGGGAGGAAATACAAGATGAACAAATGTAAAATTTCAAAAGAACATAAAAAATATCTAGCCAAAACTCGCTTTAAAACCATCACTATTGCATTGTTCCAAATACTTATACTTATAGTGCTATTTATTGGTTGGGAAATAGGTGCTAGGACGGGTGCAGTTGATGTATTCTTTTTTTCCTCACCATCTCGTATAATTGACACACTTAAAGCTCTATATACAAGCGGTGAACTATTTACACACGCTTGGGTAACACTTAAGGAAACTTTGATTGCTTTTGGTGTAGCTACATGCCTTGGTATACTTCTTGCAATAATATTATGGTGGAGTGAATATCTTCGTAAAATATTAGAACCATATATTGTAACGCTTAATAGTCTTCCAAAGATTGCACTTGGTCCAATCATTATTATTTGGATGGGTGTAGGAAGCCAAGCAATTATCACAATGGCGGTGCTAATAGTGGTAATAGTAACCACCCTTAATGTAATGAATGCCTTTTTAAATACAGACAAGAATTTAATTGCAACATTGAAATCCTTTGGTGCAAATAAGTTTCAAATATTTTTAAAAGTAGTGTTACCTGCAAGTGTGCCAGATATAATTTCCACCCTAAAGGTAAATGTAGGCTTAAGTTGGATTGGCTCAATTATGGGCGAATACTTAGCGTGCAAGGCCGGTATCGGCTACCTACTAATCTATGGTGGGCAAGTGTTTAACCTAGACCTTGTAATGACCAGTGTAGTAATCCTTTGCGTAATGGCAGCCGGTATGTACTTTGCGGTTGCCCTACTTGAAAAATTTATCCGCAAATCTCGCGGTCAATGATATATACAAAAAAATCTCTCAGTTTCGAGAGATTTTTTAATTTTCTAATTTTTATTTTGATTATCATCTTGAGTTTCAACACTCATAATCTTAACATCTTTAATTTCAGTATTTTCGCTAGAATTAACTTCCTCAGGAGCCTCTTTTAATATTTCTACATTTTTATCCTTTTGGCCAATTTTAAAGTCCTTTTTAAATGCAGCGCGGATATTAGTAGGGTTTTCCTTACCAGCAAACAAACGCTTGATATTGCCACGATGCACATACATAATAAGGGTTACAATACCAACTAACATTATATAACTTAACCAGCCATAATTAGATGAATCTATGCGAATTAATTGAATAGTTGCCGAAATTAATACAAAGCCTAGTGTACCGATTGAACCAATGCTGGTAATAACCACAAATGTAAAACAACACACCAATATAATAAGTGTAATCCACCAAGGAAGTGCGACAAAACTAAA
>JBKSMT010000085.1:0-3839 GCA_046881945.1 Clostridia bacterium | reverse complement strand
TTTATCAGTTGCTCAATTGTATTTGATGGATAACCCTTTGTTGCGCGAACCTTTACAAGCAAGCGATATTAAACGAAAAATTGTTGGGCACTGGGGTACAATTCCTGGACAAAACTTTGTATATGCTCATTTAAATCGTGCAATTAAAAAGTACGATTTAAATATGATGTTAATTGTTGGACCTGGACATGGTGGAAATGCATTTGTTAGTAATGCTTATCTAGAAGGTACTTATAGTGAAGTTTACCCTACTGTAAGTCAAGATTTAAAGGGCATGAAAAAATTATGCAAACAATTTTCGTTCCCTGGCGGTATTTCAAGCCATGTTGCTCCTGAAACACCCGGTTCAATACACGAAGGGGGCGAACTAGGTTACTCACTGGCTCATGCTTTTGGTGCTGTATTTGACAATCCTGATTTAATTGCAAGTTGTATTATTGGTGATGGAGAAGCCGAAACTGGAACATTAGCAACATCTTGGCATAGTAACAAATTTTTAAACCCTATTACTGATGGCGCAGTTTTGCCTATATTGCATTTAAATGGTTACAAAATTAATAACCCAACAGTACTAGCACGTATCAGTCGTGATGAATTAGAAAAATTATTAAAGGGTTATGGTTGGAAGCCGTATTTTGTTGCGGGTGATAACCCTATCCAAATGCACAAATTAATGGCTATTACTATTGATAAGGTTGTTGAGGAAATTAAACAAATTCAACACGAGGCGCGCTTGAATAACAACCCAACACGACCTATTTGGCCTATGATTGTATTAAATACACCTAAGGGATGGACTGGACCTAAAAAGGTTGATGGAGAATTAATTGAAAACTCATATCGAGCACACCAAATTCCTATCACAATGTCAAAACCTGAAGATATTGTATTACTTCGTGACTGGCTCTTAAGTTATAAACCTAATGAATTGTTTACTAAAGATTATCAATTAAAACCAGAACTTAAAGAATTATGTCCTGTTGGCGATAAACGAATGAGTGCAAACCCTCACACTAATGGTGGTGCACTCCTTAAAGAATTGCGTATACCTGACTTTGCTGATTATGCAGTCGAAGTTCCTACTCACGGCATTATAAAAGCTCAAGACACTTTGGAGTTAGGGAAATTTATGCGTGATATAATTGCACTTAATCCTAATAATTACAGATTATTCTGCCCTGACGAAGTTAAGTCAAATAGATTGTATCATACATTTGATGTTAGCGCTAAAAACTTTAATGCAAGTATTTTAAAAACTGATGACAATGTCGATCCAGCGGGTAGAATAATGGATTGCTATTTAAGTGAAAACATGTGTGAAGGCTGGCTAGAAGGATATCTGCTTACTGGTCGCCATGGCACATTTGCAAGTTATGAGTCATTTATACGTGTCGTTGACTCAATGGTTAGCCAACATGCTAAATGGTTAAAAGTGTGTAACGAACTCCCTTGGCGTAAAGATATTGCATCACTTAATATATTGTTAACCTCTAACGTATGGCAACAAGACCACAATGGTTATACTCACCAAGATCCTGGCTTCCTTGACCATATTGCCAACAAAAAGGCCGATGTGGTACGCATGTATTTACCACCCGACACAAACTGCTTACTATCTTGTTATGACCATTGTATTCGTAGTAAGAATTACGTAAATGCTATTGTTGCTAGTAAGCACCCAACATATCAATGGTTAAGCATGCCGGAAGCAATCAAGCATTGCACCGCAGGCGTAAGCATCTGGGATTGGGCTTCAAACTGTACCGATAAACCTGATATAGTTATGGCTTGTTGTGGCGATACTGCAACTATCGAAGCATTGGCTGCTACAACAATATTAAACACTTATCTACCTGATTTAAAAGTAAGATTTATTAACGTTGTCGACCTTATGAAATTAGGAAATGATAGCGCTCACTCACATGGATTAACTGATAGCGAATATAATAAATTGTTTACAACAAACAAACCTATATTCTTCGTATATCATGGATATCCTACACTTATCCACGAACTCACTTGGTCAAGAAAAAATCGTGATATCAACGTATTTGGTTATCAAGAAGAAGGAACCATCACTACGGCATTTGACGTACGTGTTCAAAATAAAATTGATCGTTTTAATGTTGTTAAATCAGTTTTAATAAAATTAGGTCTTGATGAAAAGAAATATATAAATCTAAACAAAAAAATGGATGAACTTTTAGATAAACATAATCAATATGTACGTAGATATGGTCAAGATATTCCTGAGGTTCGCAACTGGGTATGGACACCACCTACTAAGAAACATTAATATTAAAAAAATACATCAAAATGATGTATTTTTTTTGATTTCTATTTTTTACTTGAAGCTTTTGCTGGAGTCTTTTTAGCAGTCTTTGCAGGAGCTTTAACTACTGGCTTTTCAGCCTTTTTAGTTGCTGGCTTCTTTGCTTCCGCTTTCTTAGGTTCTGCCTTTACAACCTTTTTAGGTTCTGCTTTTTTAGGTTCAGCCTTTACAACCTTTTTAGGTTCTGCTTTCTTAACTTCTTTTTTAGCAACTGGTTTTGCTTCTTCCTTTTTTGCAGGTGTTTTTGCTGGAGCTTTCTTAGCAACTGGTTTTTCTGCCTTTGCTACTGGCTTTTTAGCTTTAGATGCAGTTTTAGGCTTTGCTTCAACCTTAACTTCGGCCTTAACAGCTTCTTCCTTTACAACTTTTTTAGCTGGAGATTTAGCACTAACCTTTTTAACTGCTGGTTTCTTAACTTCTACTTTTTTAGGTTCATCTTTTTTAGCAACTGGCTTTGCAGCCTTTTTTACTGGAGCTTTAACAACAACCTTTTCTGCCTTTGCAGGTTCTGCTTTTTTAGGTTCCGCCTTTACAACCTTTTTAGGTTCTGCTTTCTTAACTTCTTTTTTAGCAACTGGTTTTGCTTCCACCTTTTTAGCAGAATCCTTTACGGCAACTTTTTTTGCAACTGATTTCTTTTCTTCTTTAACTTTCATTTGTGGTTCTCCTTCTTTTTCTTTAGTTTGTTTAACTTCCTTTACAGGACTTTCAGCCTTAGCAGGTACTTCAACTTTTGCCTCTACCGACTTTTCAACTTTTTTAGCAACTGGTTTCTTAGATGGTTTTGATTTTACTGTTCCAACCTTTTCTTCTTTAACCTCAACCACGTTTTCCATTTCTTGTATAACCGCTTGCTTTTCAGTAATTAATCTCTTAATAATAACTTCTAATTCTCTAGCACTATTAATAATTTCATACTTAAAGTCTTCCTTTTTCATAAAGCCCATTTGAGTTTGATATTTAACAAACTTAAACAACTTATTATAATAACCCTTAGTGTTAATCATTACAATCTTAGTGTTATGTTCACCACTCTTCCTAGTTTCATTATAATATGTAAGTTCAGCCATAGTACCAGTACCACCTGGTAAAACAACAATTAAATCACATGACTTGATTGCAAATTTCAATCTATCAGCCTCGCCTTCAACGATATAATGTTCCTTACTTGTAGTTCCTTCAAGATCTGCTTTATGAACTTCAGGAACAACCAGTATAACATCGTCACTGAATTTTTGGAACTCAGATAAAACCTCGCCCATCAAACCAATTTTGGCGCCACCTTGCACCATTGTACAATTATACTTAGCAAGCAATCTAGCCACTTGATGAGTATCCTCAATCATGGCTTTATTATTAGGTAATTGCTTACCTAACGCAACAAATACTTTTAACATAAAAACCCCTTTTAAAAATTACTTATATTATAGCATCTTTTATTTTAAAATCAAAATATTTTTCGACATTTTTTTATTTTTTTTATTTTTATTCAAATTTATTATGTGTA
>JBKSMT010000084.1:0-9051 GCA_046881945.1 Clostridia bacterium | reverse complement strand
ATGAAAAATTATTAGAAACTTTTCCACAACTAAGGAAATCATTTGATAATGTAACAAGTTGGCAAGAAGGAATAGAAACTGGAAGTATAATTGTTTTTGAAGATGTGTATTTTAAGTATCTTAAAAGATATTTACATAATGAGAAAATTTCAAATAAAAATTTTAAGTTTATAAAATTACTTTTAGATAGTAATGATGATTATGCTATAAATGTTGTTACTGTTGCGATTATTGAAAATTTAGTTGCTACCACTAAAAGAGAATTGTATGTAAAATACTTTGACAATACAATGAAAAAGATTGCAAATGAAATAGGGAGAGAGTATTTTTATAACTGGAAAGATATTAAATAGAACTTAAAAAAGTGTTTTTATATAATCACTTAATTAAAAACTTCATGGAAAATTTAAATTTAAAAGTATTGACATTTTGGAAGGGAAGGGTATAATTATCTACGGAGATAGATAATGATATTAAGTGTTTCTAGGAGAACTGATATACCAGCATTTTATAGCGATTGGTTTTTTGATAGATTAGATGAAGGTTTTGTTTTAGTGCCTAATCCTATTAATCAAGCAAAGATTGCAAAAATTAAACTTGAGCCATTGAAGATTAAAAGCGTAACCACAAATTTGCTGGGAGAAAAAGATATTGAAATTGATGGAAATATCGAAGGAATGGTGTTTTGGACTAAAAACCCTAGACCAATGTTAAGCAAGTTGGATAGATTAAAGGATTATAAGTATTATTTTCTATATACTTTAAATGCTTATCCATTAAATATTGAAGGTAATTTGCCTACATTAGAAGACAGAATTGAAAGTTTTAAACAGTTGTCAAAACATTGCCCAGTTATTTGGAGATACGACCCAATATTGTTAAGTGAGGGGATTGATGTTGATTGGCATATTAAACAATTTGAAAGATTGTGTAAAGAATTAAATGGCTATACTAAACATTGTAAGGTAAGTTTTGTAATTGAGAGTTATAAAGGTTGTGCTAGTAGTGTATATGCACCAAACCTAAAACAAAAGCACGAACTAATGTCAGCTTTTTCACGCATTGCAAAGGAAAATGGTATTCAAGTTGAAGCATGTGCGGAAAGTGGTGATTGGAGTGAATATGATATAGTTCCAAGTAAGTGTATTGATGGCGAAATTTTTGAACAACTATTGACTGATAAGTTTTGCGAGCAAGGTATAATAGTTAAACGCAAAAACAACAAGATTGACGGACAACGCAAACATTGTGGTTGTATGCCGGCAATAGATATTGGGCAATATGATACTTGTAGGCATGGTTGTAACTATTGTTATGCTCGTAAAGGCAAACCAAAAAGTATGTACGATAATCTAGTTGGCGAAATCTACGAACGTAAAACAGAATTAGAATTTGAATATAAGTAAAAAGACCTTTTTAGTAAGGTTCTTTTTTATAGTGTGGCGGGTGATTTTTAAAAGTGTTTTACAAATTGGGGATTTTGTGATATAATAGGGATATAGGTTATAGGTGGGATATGGAAGAGATTTTGTTGAATGAGATTGCAGAGAGTATTGGCAATGATAATAAATCGGTTGAGGAACTGATTGATAATATTATGCAAAGGGTTGAGTGGACAAGGACGGATGAGAAAAGGTGGAAGAAGTTGACACCGGAGCAAAGGGAGAGATTGATTCAACCAACTTATCTAGTTAGGCGAATTGCGGAAATTAGATATGCTAAAGACAACTTAAGAGATATTGTGTATGAGAATCTTAAACGAGCACAAGGGAATTTGGGCGATAAAGATAAGATGATGGGACTATATGATACTCTTGAAAAGTTTAATTATAGTTGCCCGTATTCTGATACACTATTGATTGGTGGAGAGCAACCTATACACATAGACCATATAATACCAGTAGCAATGGGTGGACCTACTGATGATTGGAATTGTATTCCAGTATGTGGTAGGTGCAATATGTCAAAACATGATAAACATTTATTAGATTGGTGGCAATATAATAGAACTGCAGAAGAAGAATATAAGTTGGTAAGAATATTTGAACATATAACAAGTAAATTGTTGGATAATACCAATCAAATTAGGTATGTTGAAACAAAAGATAATACAAAGCATTTAGATGTTATTACCTTTCTAAAGCAACTACTTGACCATATTGAGCAAAACAAACAATATATTTTAGGACCAAATAGTTCTATCCTTGATGATAACTCGAAAGCGATTGAAAGTAAATTGAAAGAACTAAAGAAAACTTTTGAAAGTGTGGTTAAAAAGAATAATGATAAAACTCTTAAAACTGACAAGCAATATTTTAAAGAACAAAAAGCAATGCTTAAATATGTTAAAGGTTTGGGTATTAGAAGTTATTATAAAATAGCATATACCTATTTTAATGAAATTCAAGAAATGTTAAACAATAGAACTAGTGAAGAAGAAATTAGACAATTTTGCTTTGATAGAGATGATAGTTTTAACTTTACCTGGTTTTATGAAAAACTTATTGAGTATAAGGAAAGTCATAATGGAAGTTTTGCTGGTGTTACTCAAGATAAAGAAATTGGCAAAATGGTAAGTAAAGTTCGTATGACAGTTAAAGGAAAACATAATTACAAACTAACTCAAGAAATGATAGACAAGTTAAATGCCATTGGATTCCCTTGGGAGAGAGAAGATTGGTTTACCCCATTTTATGAAAAACTAATCGAATATAAAGAAAAGCATAATGGAAGTTTTGCTGCAGTAACACAAGACAAAGAAATTGGAAACACTGTGAGTGTGATTCGTCAAGCATTTAAAGGAAGGGGAAATATAAATCTAACTCAAGAGATGATAGACAAATTAAATGCTATAGGCTTTCCTTGGGAAGTGCCAAAGGAGGATAGATATAAAGATTGGTTCACACCATTTTATGAAAAGCTTATTAAGTATAAAGAAAAGAAGGGAAGTTTTGAAAGTGTAACCCGTGATAAAGAAATTGGAAAGATTGTTAGTAGTATTCGCCAATCATATAAAGGTAAGGGCAGGGGATATCAACTAACTCAAGAAATGATAGATAAATTAAATGCTATAGGCTTTCCTTGGGAAGTCTCAATAGAAGATAGATTTAAAGACTGGTTTACCCCATTTTATGAAAAACTTATTGAGTATAAAGAAGAAAATGGCAGTTTTGCTGATGTTACAAAGGATAAAGAAATCGGTAATACTATTAATAGTGTTCGCCAAGCATATAAAGGCAAAGGGACAACAAAATTAACCCAAGAAATGATAGATAAGTTAAATGCTATTGGGTTTCCTTGGGAAGCAGAAAATAGAGATTGGTTTACACCTTTTTATGAAAAGCTTATTAAGTATAGAGATTCTGAAATTTTCGACAATAAGGGGAAAGTGAAAAAGGCAAAAGGAAGTTTTGAAGGTGTTGCAAGTGATAAAGAAATAGGAAATACTATTGATAGGATTCGCCAAGCATACAAAGGTAAAGGTAGTATAAAACTTACTCAAGAAATGATAGATAAATTAAATGCTATTGGATTTCCTTGGGAAGCAAGAGCTAAAAAAGTTCAAGAAGATGTGTTATCAGTTTAAAAATTAGTAAAAAATATCAGAGTTTGGGGCTCTGGTATTTTTTGTTGAGTGGTTAAGATTTGTGAGTAGAATTTGAGTAGAATAATTTGATAAATGTCTATTTTATAGGGTGGTGGACGAGTGTTCGAATCTCGTCTTCCGCTTTCACTTACTTGACTTATATGTAAAGTTTTTTGTTTTATAAATCAACTTATTGAGTTATTGAGATTCGAACTCTTAAATAGGGCTCCCACGAGAACTAGTTTTGAAGTGGGAAAAAGGAAAAACGGAACAAAAGTTGAAATTTTGCGACTAGCAAAATGAGGAAAAGTGATAGTTTTGACGCAATCTCGTCTTCCGCTTTCACTTACTTGACTTGTTAGTCAAGTTTTTTTATTATAATATTGTTAACTTGGTTGACAAAATAATTTGGCTTGAATATAATATTTATATAATCGGTATTTAGGAGGATAATTTATGGCTAGTAAATTAGAAGTTTTTGAAGTTATGGGAAAGTTGCAGGAGTGCAATCCGTTGGAATTTTTTAGGACAATTGACGAAATTAATTCGGGTATGGGTTATATAATGCTAAGACTATATAATGCTAAGGATGAAATTTTTGCAATTGATTTAAGTAATGATATGCAAATTAGTCGTGCACGCGTTACTATGCTTATAAAAAAGTTGATTTCTAAGGGTTTTGTAGTTAAGCAACGTTCCAAATTAGATGCCAGAAAGGAAATTATTACAATCACTAATAAAGGTCGAGATGAAGTTAATAATATCAAACAAAAAGTATTGGATAGTGTAACAAAATTGATTGATAGTTTAGGTATTGATACCGTTAATCAATTTTTGGAACTTTCTAAGCAAATTAAGAATATATTACATAGTTGAGTGTAAAAAAAAATTATAAATAAATTTTTTATGAACTTGGTTAAGTTAACCAAGTTAACAAGCGTATTTAGTAGGAGAGTATATGTTAAGATATTTACGAAAACGCGATTGGGTGTATATATTAACAGCCATTTCACTAATTGTTGTGCAAGTGTGGCTTGATTTAAAAATGCCTGACTATACTGCTAAACTTACAACTGTTGTATCTAGTGGTGTGGCTACTAGCAAAGATGTTTGGATTAATGGCAGTAAAATGTTGATATGTGCATTAGGAAGTATGGTTAGTGCAATTATGTGCGGTTTTTTTACTGCCCGAGTGGCTAGTGCATATTCGTGCAATTTAAGGAGTGCATTGTTTGATAAAATTTCATCTTTTTCAAGTACTGAGATGAAAAATTTTTCAACACCTAGCCTTATTACACGAACAACAAACGACGTAACACAAATTCAAATGTTTGTAGCAATGGGATTACAAATAGTGGTTAAAGCCCCAATACTTGCAGTTTGGGCAATATGTAAAATATCTGCCACTTCGTTTGAGTGGACTTTAGCTACATTTATTTGTGTTGCGGTGATATTGATTGCAGTAGGATTCATTATTGGAAGTTGTTTGCCTAAGTTTAAAAAGATGCAAAAATTAATTGATAATTTAAATAATGCAACGCGTGAAAATGTGTCAGGCGTACGTGTTGTGCGTGCTTTTAATGCTGAAAAGTATCAAGAAACCAAGTTTGAAAAAGCCAATAACGAGTTAACCAACAATCAATTATTTACATCTAAAGTTATGGGTTTAATGAGCCCTGTTATGACTATTGCAATGAATGGATTGACGCTTGCAATATACTGGATAGGCGTATATTTAATTAATCGAGCACCTATTATGGAACGTGCTGTGCTTATTGGAGATATGACCGCATTTACTCAATATGCATTACAAGTTGTTATGGCATTTATGCTACTAATTAGCATATTCATTATTTTACCACGTGCAGTTGTGTCAGGTAAGCGTATTAACGAGGTATTAAAAACTAACATTTTAATGAAAAATGGTACTAAATTAAATAGTAATGTTTCAGGCAAAGTTGAATTTAAGGACGTGTCATTTAAATATAATGATGGAATTAAAGAAGTTGTTTCAAATATATCATTTGTAGCAAATAAAGGTGAAACTATAGCATTAATTGGTTCAACTGGTTGCGGTAAAACTACTATTATTAACCTTATACCACGTTTTGAAGATGTTGATGAGGGTGAAGTTTTAATTGATAATATAAATGTTAAAGATTATAATTATGCCGAGCTTCAAAACAAGGTTGCGGTTGTATCGCAAAAGGCGGTATTATTTAAGGGTGATATTAAATCAAATATAACATATGGTTGTAAGGAAGAAGTGAGTGATAATGACCCTCGAATTGAACAAGCGTTAAAAGTTGCACATGCTGATTTTGTGTATGACCTAGAAAAAGGAATAAAAAGTGAAGTTGCACAAGGTGGAACAAACTTTTCTGGCGGACAAAAACAACGACTTTCAATTGCAAGGGCAATATTTAAAAATGCTGAAATTTTAATATTTGATGATAGTTTTTCAGCACTGGATTACAAAACCGATAGGCAGGTACGCGATAATATTAATCAAGTTTTAGATGATAAAACAATTATTATTGTAGCGCAACGTATAGGGACTATTCGTAATGCTGATAAAATATTGGTTATTGACGAAGGAAAGGTGGTTGGAATTGGTAAACATGACGAGTTATTAAATACTTGTCCATTATATAAAGAAATTGCATTGTCGCAACTATCAGAGGAGGAATTATAATGCCAAGAAAAAATAATAAAACCAAAGAAAAAATGGACTTTGGTGCATTAAAAAAGATTTTTGGATATTGTAAACCATACTTGCCAGCAATTATTATTAGTGTTATATGCGCAATTATTGCAAGCATTACAACAATTATAGGACCTGAAAAGATTAGCGATTTGATGAATACTATTACAACTAGTGTATTTAGCGGTGTTGATATAAATATTTCAAAGATAATAGAAATTTGTGTATTTTTAATTTGCCTGTATTTAATAGGTGCAGTATTTGGATATGTGCAACAATTTATTATGGCAATAGTTACTCAACGGACTTCTAAAAAATTACGTAAGGATATTAATCAAAAAATTAATAATCTTCCTCTTTCATATTTTGATAAAACTACAAAGGGAGATATATTAAGCCGAGTTACTAATGATGTGGATACAATTTCACATACATTGGGCTCAAGTATTGCTAATTTAGTAAGTGCAATAGTACTATTTGTAGGGGTTACTTTTAAGATGTTTGATACCAACTGGATATTAGCATTAGTTACAATAGCAACTTCATTAATAGGCTTTGTGGCAATGGGTATAATACTAGGCAAATCGCAAAAATTCTTTAACAAACGCCAGCAATATTTAGGCGATATTAATGGTCATATTGAGGAAGTATATACTAATTACAATATAGTAAAATCTTATAATGGAACAACAGGTGAAAAAGCTAAGTTTAAGTATAATAATAACAATATGTATAATGTTGAATGGAAAGCAAATTTCTTGTCGGGTATGATGATGCCTATTATGCATTTTGTAGGTAATTTGTCATACGTGTTAATTTTTGCAGTAGGTGTTTCGATTATTGTAGGTGGCGGAACGGGTGTTACTATTGGTACACTAATAGCCTTTATAATATATGCTAGATTATTTACACAGCCACTTAGCACTTTTGCTCAAAGTATGCAGTCGTTACAACAGGCTTCAGCTTCATCTAAGCGCGTGTTTGAAATGCTTGAAAGTGAGGAATTAAGTGATGAAAGTGATAAAACTTTAGTATTAAAAGATGTTAAAGGTAATATAGAATTTAAAAATGTTAAATTTGGATATAGTGACGATAAAACAATAATTAAAGATTTTAGTGCTAAAATCAAAGCAGGACAAAAGGTTGCCATTGTTGGCCCAACAGGTGCAGGGAAAACGACAATTGTAAATTTATTAATGCGATTTTATGAGGTTGGCGAAGGTGATATTTTAATTGATGATGTATCTATTAAAGATATTAAACGTCAAAATGTTCACGACTTATTTGATATGATATTGCAAGATACATGGCTATTTGGAGGTACTATTAAGGATAATTTAGTATACAATAAGCAAGATGTATCAGTTAAAACTCTTGATAAAGTATGTGAGGCGGTAGGTCTTAAACATTTTATATCGACGCTGGATAATGGTTATGATACCATTTTGACCGATTCTACTTCACTATCAGAAGGACAAAAACAGCAATTAACAATAGCGCGTGCTATGATTAAAAATTCACCATTGCTTATACTTGATGAGGCTACAAGTAATGTTGATACACGTACTGAACTGGTTATTCAAAATGCTATGGATAAATTAACTAAAGGCAGGACATCATTTATTATTGCCCATAGGCTATCAACAATTAAAAATGCTGATATGATTCTGGTGTTAAAAGATGGCGATATTATAGAACAAGGCACACATACTGAATTGCTTAGTCAAAATGGTGTATATGCTGAATTATATAATAGTCAGTTTGATGAGGAAGATATCTAATTTAAAAAATTAGTTGTTTGATATATTTTTTGTTAAATTATTTGACAATGACATTTTTAGTTTGTTAGAATAATTATAGTCAAATAAGACAAAATATACGAAAAGGAGAAAATAATATGAAGAATAAATTATTTGCATTTATTTTGGCATTATGTTTTATTGTACCTGGCAGTGTTATTTTTATGGCTTGTGATAAGGACAAAGACCCTAAAGCTCCAACAACAATATATGTTGGTGATATTGAGGCTTTAGATGATGCTATTGATGATATTGCAGTTGGTGGAACAATTATATTAAATGATAACATTGTTACTGATGAAGTAATTGAGGTAGACAAAAATCTTACTATTGATATGAATGGTAAAACTATTTCTAACACAGTCAATATCAGTGGTGTTGATGATGTAGAGGACTGGTCATTAATTTCAGTACGTGAGGGTGCCGAATTAACACTTAAGGGTAACGGAACACTTCGTGCCAAGTTAAATGATTGTTTTGCTCTTGATGTTCAAGAAAACTCTAAAGTTATAATTGAAGACGGAACTTTTATAGGTAATCGTAAATCTTTATATGTTCATAAAGGCGAAGCTGTTATTAATGGCGGAACTTATTCAGTTCAACAAGTTGACGCATTATCATATTCAGTTGTGATTGATGCCAACGATGATAATTTTATTGCTGATACTGCAAATATAACTATTAACGGTGGTAAGTTTATTGAATACGATCCTGCTAATAACGCAAGCCAAGGCTATTTTGTGGCTGAGGATAAGGTTGTGGTTAGTAAAAACAATTCGGGAACCAAAACACACACTGTAACTACTTTGGATAGTGCTTTGTCAACAATTGGTGCAATTGAAATTAAGTCGGCAGTAGGTGAAAGATTTGTTGAAACCGAACTTGATTTAAAGGAAGCAGTTGCAAATATTAATGTAACTGGCGTTAAATTGCTTGAAGATATAGAAATTGAAAGTCCTATT
>JBKSMT010000083.1:0-1694 GCA_046881945.1 Clostridia bacterium | reverse complement strand
TATCAAAATGGACAATTAATTGAACAATGTGGTAAAAACGAGACATTTAATGTTGATGAAAGTATTACTGAAGTTGTGATATTAATACAATCAAATGATTAATAAATTGATTTATGACAGCGCAAATAAGGCTTGAGGTTTAGGGGAACTTCTAAATAGCATTACTCAACCACTAATGCTAGTGCTACCCAACCATTGCACGCTTGTGTTAGCCTTACGCATAGGACTTATCGCTTGACCTATGACAAAGCGATAGCGCCAAAGGTGGTGCTGGGCAATGCTAGGCCCTTAACATAGTAAAAAAAGAGAGGTTATCCAACCACCTCTCTTTTTTAATTTAATAATTGAAGTTTTAGATTGGTATACAAAGTTTTTAGCCGAGAATATTCTAATTTCAATCGTAAATATTTTTCGGTTTGTTCTTGTCGTGCCTTTTCTTCAATTAATCGTATTAATCCATTAAACATTGAACGTATATCTTTGTCATTAATACGTGAAGGTATTGCGAAGATTTTAATGCTTTCAAATTTATCCAAAGGTTTTAATGCTACTTTTTGAGGTTTTTTAATAGTCGGTTTTATTAAATTTGCTGCTAAATTATTCATGCTTTAATTATTACCATTTTATATAAATATAAACCATTAAAAGCAAAAAATGATAACTAAACATATATATAATTGTGGAATACTATATATATTCGTGTCAGGATTTAATAATTGAAAGTAATGGTTTAACTAAAGTTAAAGCAAATACTTTTTATTGCATTAAAATTAATGATACGGAGATTATAAAAATATATTCAACTATTAGTAGTGGGTTGATATTAGTAGATTATAATATTTTAATTACTCAAAAACATAATCATATTATATTTCATCAACTTAGTGCAAATGCGACAATATGTGAAATCAAACCATTTGTTAGCAACGAAAATATATATTCTTATCAGATAGAAGATACAAAGATTAAAATAGTTGTAGAGTATAATAATGCTTTTATATACTTTAAAGGCAGATATTATGGTTGCATTAATCAAAGTTTTGATAATGTTAAATTTAATAGAATTACCAAACAGAAAGAGGATTATGGAATAGTATATTTAATAGGTAAAGACAACCATATTATTTTATTTGACAATAAAGATATTATAATTAATAAATCTTATATTGATTATGAAATATTAAAAGATTACATTCAAGTATATAGTCATATTCCTAATATATTTAATACGGGTAATTTAATAAAGTATGATTTTAACAATAATGAATTAATATACAAAACAGTTTGCGACCAAGGTGAAGAAAACAAGATTATAAATAACGAATTTAATGAAATTGCATTTGTGGAAGCGTTAAAAAGTGGAAGATATAAATATGCTTATAACAAATTAAGTTATGAATTAAAAAGCGAAATAGACATCAAAACATTACAAAATTATTTTAAATCATTTGATAAATACATTTACTTAAATAAATACAAGGTATATGTTGCATTAAGTAATTATAGGATAACTGGAATATACCATATTGAAAGCAAAAATGGAATAATACAAAATATATATTAAAAAAACACCACAATAGAAGTTACTAAGAATACATAACTTAAGTGTGGTGATTTTTTTATTATTATTCTTCAGGAGTTATTCGTTTAATGCTGTCAAATGCTTTGGTAAGCATGCAGAACACTGGATAAGA
>JBKSMT010000082.1:0-2146 GCA_046881945.1 Clostridia bacterium | reverse complement strand
TAATTGCTTAATTTGACCTTGCTCTAATTCCAAATTCTTAAGTTCGCTTGCAACGCGTTTAGTTTGCTCCTCAATGTGCAAAACACGTTCATTAAGCAAATTGTTTTCGCCTTGCTTTTTTTCGTACTGAACGGTCAACGTAAGTACCTTATCATGAAGTTCATTAATAGTTTTGTCTACCCTATTAATTTCGTCCATATTGGCATCATACTTAATTTGAAGGGTATCATATTCGTTTTGCTTGATGTTTAAGTTATCGGTATAACCCTTTTTCTTGATATTAATTTCTTCCTTAGTTGAACTTGCATGCTCGTATTGATAAATATAAGCGTTAACCTCTAAATCCTTTAATGTATCACGTAATACTAATGATTTTTTAGCATCTTCGGCTTGACGTTTTAATGGTCCAAGACGGCGTTCAATTTCGGACATAATATCGTTAGTACGTGATAAATTGTCACGATATTTATTTAGTTCGTTTTCAGCCTCGTTTTTACGTGCCTTAAACTTTGAAATGCCTGCGGCATCTTCAAATATAGTACGTCTATCCTCAGGCTTAGATGAAATAATTTGTTCAACCTTACCTTGACCAATAATTGAATATCCTTCACGGCCAACACCACTATCGTACAATAGATTAGTAATATCCTTTAATCTACACAATTTTTTGTTAATATAATATTCGCTTTCACCCGAACGATACAATTTACGTGTTATAACTACTTCATCATATTCGATATTAAACCATTTGTGAGTATTATCAAAAACTATTGAAACTTCGCAATATGATAATTTTTTACGCTTTTCACTGCCGGCAAAAATAACGTCTTGCATGCTATCACCACGCAATTCCTTCTTACGTTGTTCACCTAATACCCAACGGATAGCATCTGCCACATTGCTTTTACCACAACCATTAGGTCCAACAATAGCGGTAATACCTCCATCAAAATTAATTTTAGTAGTATCAGCAAATGACTTAAATCCTGTCATTTCAATCTGCTTAAAAGTAATCATAACTCCCCTTTTCGTCCTTTGTGAGATTAAATTAATAAAAAAAGACCTTTAAGTATCATTATTATAGCAAATATTATCAGTTTTTCCAAACAAAATAGGCAAATTTAATAAATTTATAATTATATTTTAGTAATAAAAATAAAAAAGGCTAAAGTTTATTTAGCCTTAATCTTTAATTTTTAAGTAATTTAATTAATTTTGCTTCGTCAATTATTTGTATATTTAAAGTTTGTGCTTTGGCAAGTTTGCTACCAGCATCTTTACCTGCAATTACAAGGTCAGTATTTTTAGATACACTGCTGGTTACATCTGCACCTAAGTTTTGAAGTATTTTAGTAAGTTCGCTACGACCGTAGTTTTCAAGCCCGCCCGTTAGCACTATTTTCTTTCCACTAAAGTAACTATCTTGATTTACTTCAGTAGGAAAATTAATATTAACACCTAGTTCAATCATCTTATTGATATTATTTAAGTTATCCTCATCTTCAAAATACTCAATAATATTGCTTGCGACCACTTCGCCAATATCATTAACAGTTGTCAAATCATCTAGCGTTGCACTTTTTAAACTATCAAGGCTAGGATATCGTTTGCTAAGCACAAAAGCAGTTTTCTTGCCAACATTTAATATTCCTAGTGCATATATAAAGTTTTGCCACTCCACATTTTTGCTCTGCTCAATGCTAGTAAGTAAATTATTAATCTTTTTATCCTTAAACCCTTCCAACCCTATTAGTTGTGTGTCGGTCAACGTATATAATTGCCAAGGATATGAAATATTGTGTATTTCGTATAGTTGTTTTAAGGTTTGTACGCTTAAGCCATCAATATTCATAGCATCACGAGTTACAAAATGAGTAAGACGTTCGATAATTTGCTCATAACAACCGCTGTGATTTATGCAAAATATATTAGCACCTATTTCGACTAAATTATTTCCGCATGATGGACAAATTTTAGGTAAACTAATTTTCTTACTATCCTCGGCTTCTTCCGCCAAACCTATAACTTCTGGTATAACTTCGTTACTACGACGTACAAATACACGGCTATTAATGCTTACATTTTTCTTTAAAATATCGTTATAGTTATTTAATGTTGCTCGTGATACTGTAGCTCCTGCAAGTTC
>JBKSMT010000081.1:0-2284 GCA_046881945.1 Clostridia bacterium | reverse complement strand
TTTATTTTTTAAAATTTTTTAAAAAGTTTTGTAAAAATTGCTTGACTTTTTTCAAAGGGGGGGGGGTATACTAGTTTTTATAGAAAGGAATAAGGCATTAATCGTATTAATACTTTGTTGTCGTGGGTATTAATATGAGTGACATGGCTATCCCGATTTCTTTCTATAAACTTAAAATTTAACGAAGGGGGAAGACAGTTAATATGTCGAAGATTAACAAACTAGGAAAATCAACTTTTGCCATTGCAATCTTATCATTTATTTTAGTTGCAGTACTTGCATTTGGTGGTACTTATGCTTACTTTAGTGCAGTATCAACTAATAGTCCAACAGGAACTTTAAACACCGCTAAATTAAGCCTTGGTGCCGTTACTGGTAAAGCTATTGATGATGCAGATACAGGTAAAATCAACTTTACAGGAGTGGTTCAACCAAACCAAATTTTAGCAATTGATGCATTTAGTGCAACAGTTACTGCAAACATGAAGTATTATGTTCGTGTTAAATTTGAAATGGATATTAACGATAATGGACATAATCACAAAGGTCCAACAGAAGTTGCGGGAGAAGTAACGGAAGATGACTTATGTAAGGACTACTATGGAAATGTAATTGAAGCATTCAGTATTAACACTACTGATGTTGATAACGAATCTAAGGCTATTTGGCATGCTGGTAATACTACTAACACTACTGAAGGAACAGTACATAGTAGTAGCAGGTATTTCTACATGCTTGCACCTCAAGAAGTTGCTAGCGGTCAAACATCAAAATCTCATACAATTACATTTACAATTCGTCCAAATGCAGACTTAGGTAATTATAATGGTACTGCTGACGGTTGTACTTATTGGATGGATATGCCAATTACTATCGCCGTTACATTTGAAGTACTACAAGCTGAATATTTAACTGATGGTGCATTAGCAAATGCTAGAACATTTGGTAATGCTACATTAGCAGAAGAAGCTTGGTCTGATGCATTGGCAGTTGCTAATGGCGTAGTTGACGCTCCAGCAGAAGAAGACTAATATTAACTATTAAGTCAAAATAAAATTAAGTTATATCTCAATTAGGTTTATCTAATTATTTAGTGCAGGCATAACGACCGCAAATATGGATTGTATCAGCAACCGATTTGCGTGCTTGACCTAAACTGTCTAGGACGAAATATAACTACATATAGATTGTAAAAATCTAAATCCACGACATACTAAAGTTCCTAATATTTTAGGGGCTTTTTCTTTAATTATTGTTTAAAATTTATCTAATTGCAAATAATAAATTTTAGGAGGAATTATGGTAAATTTTCAACAAAGTAAAACAAAAGAAAATTTAGCACGTTCATTTGCTGCTGAATGTCAAGAGGGTGCTAGATATCAATTTATGTCACAAACTGCAATGCAAGATGGCTATACCTATATGAGTGCATTAATTAGAACTTTGGCGCACAACGAAATGGCGCATGCTAAACAATTTTTTCAAATGATTACTAAGTATGGTGGTGACGATGTTCAAAATATTGATATTTGTGCAGGTTATCCTTTTAGGTCAGGTGAGTTGGTTGAGTTACTTAAACTTGAAAGCGAAAATGAACATTCATCTGGCGAAAATATTTATCCTGAATTTGCGGATATTGCTGACGAGGAGGGATATAAAGATGTGGCTAAATTATTTAGAATGGTAGCAGATGTGGAAAAGGGGCACGAAAGGATATTAACTCAGTTGCACGAGGAATTAAAAGGCAAAACATTGTATAAATGCAGTGATGGCGATGGTTGCTTTAAGTGTGACGAGTGCGGTACAGTGCAAACAGGTAAATGTGCACCAGTCGAATGTCCACTTTGCCATCAACCACAGGGATATTATCGCATAAATATCACAATGAATAGAAGTAAATAATATATTATACAAATAAAAAAACGAGTTTAATTAAACTCGTTTTTATATTAACTATCTAGTTAAATTACGTGCAGTATTAACACCAACTAAATTAGTAGTTTTGTTACTAGAAACCATAATAACATTATCTAAATAGTTATCATTAGCATATTGCATAGCTTCAACTTTTAAATATTTTTGCTTAGTAGTTGGTGCAACGATTGTGTAAAATTTTACATCTGTGCTTACTGATAAAGTTTCTTCACACATTTCAACATCAAAATCGCAAGATTTTAAATGCTTTGCTAAATTAGCAATTTGAGATTTGCTAACACTCATAAATACAACTGACTTCTTTTCATTATTTGCTATAACTTTCTTTTCCATAATATTTATCTCCTTT
>JBKSMT010000080.1:0-8677 GCA_046881945.1 Clostridia bacterium | reverse complement strand
ATAAGCGCTAAATCGGAGCGGTGATCGAATGTATTGTGTAATATACATAGTATATTAAACCTGCTGATTTAGGCTAAAACGCAACTGAATATAATATTTAAGGAGTTATGAATGAATTCTAACACACTCAACATCAAGATGGTAAACTATGGCAACAAAGCCAAAAGACAAACATTTGGTAAAACACAACCTCATGAAATGTCTTATTTGTTAGATGTTCAAAAGACATCTTTTCAATCATTTTTAAAAGAGGGTATTTGGGAAGTGTTGAACGAGTTTAATCCTATTGTAGACTACTCAAACAAAGCTGAGTTGTCTTTTTTGGATTATTCAATCGATTTTACACCTAAGTACTCATGGGCGGAATGTAAACGTCGTCAAGCAAGTTACACTGTTGCATTAAAGGTAAAAGTTCGCTTACTTGTTAAGGAAACTGGACAGGTTATGGAGCAAGAAGTGTTCCTAGGCGATATTCCTTATATGTCGGAAGATGGTGGTTTCCTATGCAATGGCGTTGAAAGGGTTATTCTTAACCAACTAATCAAGTCACCTGGTATTGTGTTTGATGGTGAAATGAATAAGTATGGCAAGATGGACTATACTGGTTCGATTGCTCCATCACATGGTATGTGGGTTACTACTGAGCAAGTTACTGGCGACAGTTTGCGCGTAACAGTTGAACGTAAGTATAAGATGTCACTAGGTGTACTACTTAAGTGTTTTGGCTATACCAACGAACAATTATTGGATATATACGGTAATCATCCATTTATTGTTAACACTTTGAATAAGGAAACTCAAATTACGCAAGAAGATGCGCTTATCGAATTTAGCCGTCGTACACGTCCTGGCGAAATCCCTAGCCCATCAAACACTATGTCATATATAAATGATCGTTTCTTTAATCATCAACATTATAGTATGGGTAAGGTTGGTCGTTATAAAACTAACAAAAAGTTAGGACTTGCTAACCGTATTGTAGAGCATATCAGTGCTGAAGATATTAAGATTGGTCGTAAGATTGTTGTAGGCAAGGGTGAGTTGATTACTCGTGAAATTGCTGACAAAATCCAAAATGCTGGTATCAATAGTGTTGACATTATATATAATGACAAGGTTATCCGTGTTGTTGGTAACAAGCGTGTTGACCTTACCTGCTATGTAAATTGCAATCCTAAGGATTTTGGCATTAATGGTTTAGTATATTATCCATTATTGCAAGAAATTTTAAAGGAAAATAAAACTGAAGAAGAAATCCGTGAAGCAATCCGTTTAAATGCTCGTGCATTGGAAAATTATGAAATTACATTAGATGATATGATTGCAACAGTAAGCTATCATCTAAACTTAATTGATGGTATTGGTTATTTGGACGAACGTGACCACTTGGCTAATCGTCGTGTGGCATGTTGTGGTGAATTGTTAACTCAAGAATTTAGAAAGGGTATGACAAAACTTCAAGCACAAGTTCGCGAAACATTGCAAAGTAGAGATTTGACTGATATTACTCCAGCACAAGTTGTTAATGCTAGATATATTAACAAGGCATTTAAGGAGTTTATGAGTACATCTCAATTATCAGCATTGATGGATCAAATCAACCCTGTATCAAGCCTAAGAAACAAACGTCGTTTAAGTTCGTTTGGTCCTGGTGGTGTTAAAAAGGAACGTGCAAGTGCTGAAGTTCGTGATATTAACCATTCTCACTACGGACGTATTTGTGTGGTTAATACTCCAGAAGGTCAACCAATCGGTTTGATGACAAGTATTGCAAGTTTTGCACGTATTAACGAATATGGTTTCCTTGAAACTCCTTTCCGTAAGGTAGATAGTACTGGTAAAGTTACTGATGAAGCAGTATATATGATGGCAGATGAAGATATTGAGGAATATATCGCTACTGCTAAGGAACCATTAGATGAAAATGGTAGATTTGTAAACGAACAAGTAGTTTGTCGTCACAATGGTACAGTAATGTCAGTTAGTCGCGATATGATTACTTATGTTGACTTATCTCCAAGCCAATTAATTTCGGAAACTGCAGGATTAATTCCATTTATTGAACACTGTGCTGCAAACCGTGCGTTGATGGGTACTAACATGCAATGTCAAGCAGTTCCACTAATCAAGGCGGATTCACCAATAGTAGGTACCGGTATCGAGCATAAACTAGCTAAGGATAGTGGTGCATTAATCCTTGCTGATGGTGATGGTGTTGTTACTTATGTAAGTGCCGACTATATTACAGTTGAATATGATGATGGACGTACAGTTAATCATTATTTACGTAAATTTGAACGTACTAACGATAAAACATGCTTTAACCAAAAACCTGTAGCAAGAACGGGTGAAAAGGTTAAACGTGGTGATGTACTTGCCGATGGTTCATCTACTCAAAATGGTGAACTTGCTTTAGGTAAGAATATGACTATTGCCTTTATGAACTGGGAAGGATATAACTTCGAAGATGCTATATTGGTAAATGAAAGAGTTGTGCGTGAAGACGCGTTTACTTCAATTTCAATCCAACAAGTTAAAACTGAAGCTCGTACAACCAAGCTAGGCGACGAGGAAATTACTCGTGATATCGCTGGTGTTGGTGAAGATGCGTTGAAGAACTTGGACGAAAATGGTATTGTTCGTATAGGTACTGAAGTTAAGGTTGGTGATATCCTTGTAGGTAAGGTTACTCCTAAGGGTGAAACTGACTTAACTCCTGAAGAAAGATTATTGAAGTCAATCTTTGGTGAAAAAACTAAGGAAGTTAAAAATACTTCACTTAAGGTTAAGCATGGCGAAGCCGGTGTAGTAGTTGGTGTTGAAATCTTATCACGTAAGAATAAGGACGAACTAGACGCTGGTGTTAACATGATGGTTAAAGTATATATTGCTCAAAAACGTGTACTTCAACCAGGTGATAAACTTGCTGGTCGTTACGGTAACAAGGGTGTTGTGTCAATCGTATTGCCTGAAAACGATATGCCATTTATGGCTAATGGTCAAACTGTTGACATTGTACTTAACCCAATGGGTATTCCTTCACGTATGAACCTAGGTCAATTACTTGAAATGCACTTAGGTCTTGCTGCTAAACATTTGGATTGGAAAATTGCTACTCCAAGTTTTGATAGCGCAACAGAGGAAGAAATTCAAGAATTACTTCGTCAAAACAACTTGCCAGAAGATGGTAAGATGCAATTATATGATGGACGTACTGGTCTTCCATTTGAAAACAAGACTAACGTAGGTGTGATGTATATGTTAAAACTTGACCACATGGTTGAGGACAAAATTCACGCACGTAGTATTGGAACATATGCTTTGATTACTCAACAACCACTTAGTGGTAAATCACAACTTGGTGGACAACGTTTCGGTGAAATGGAAGTGTGGGCATTGGAAGCATATGGCGCAAGTAGATTGCTACAAGAAATGTTAACAATTAAATCGGACGACGTTGATGGACGTATTAAAACATACGAAGCGATTGTTAAGGGTGAACCTATTCCAGAACCTGGCATGCCTGAGGCGTTTAAAGTATTGGTTAAGGAAATGCAAGGTCTTGGCTTAGATGTTAAGATTTTAACTGCTGACCAACACGAATTATCAATCAACGAAGTTTCTGACCAAGAAGTTGAATTTGACGCAGTTCAACCTGTAAATAAGGTGGGACTAGAAGATATTACTCTTGAGTTTGATCAAATTCAAGATAGTTACGAAAGTGATGTGTCTGAACAGACTTTTGATGAATCGGCATTATTTGACGATTTAGATGACTAGAAAAAATATAGGAGAAATATATGTTTGAATTAAACAATTTTGACTCAATTAGGATTAGTATTGCTTCGCCTGAAAAGATTAGAGAATGGTCTAGAGGCGAGGTTACTAAGCCTGAAACAATTAATTACCGAACTCAAAAGCCTGAAAAAGACGGTTTATTTTGCGAACGCATTTTTGGACCTAAAAAGGACTGGGAATGTAGTTGTGGAAGATATAAAAGAGTTCGTTATAAGGGCGTAATTTGTGATAAGTGTGGTGTTGAAGTTACACGTTCTAAAGTTCGTCGTGAACGTATGGGACATATTGAACTTGCTGCTCCTGTATCACATATTTGGTTCTTTAAGGGTGTGCCTAGTCCAATGGTTTTGGCTCTAGACATATCTCCAAAACTTTTAGATGAAGTTTTATACTACGTAAGTTATGTAGTGCTTGACCCTAAAAATACTGATTTCGAATATAAGCAAGTTATCCGTGACCGCGAATATCGTGAAGCTATTGAAAAATACGGCATTAACGGTTTCCGTGTTGGTATGGGTGCTGAAGCTATTAAGGAATTATTACACAATATTGACCTTGAAAAAGAAAAGAAAGAATTGCAAGATATAATGGCAAAATCTAAAGGTCAAAAGAAATTAAAGGCAACCAAGAAATTGGAAGTTATCGAGGACTTTATCAAGAGTGGTAACAAGCCTGAGTGGATGATTATGGACGTTGTTCCAGTTATTCCACCTGATATTCGTCCACTTGTTCAAATTGATGGTGGCAAGTTTGCAGCCAGTGATTTGAATGATTTATATCGTCGCGTTATTAACCGTAATAACCGTTTAAGAAAGTTAATTGATTTAGGTGCTCCTGAAATTATCGTTCGTAACGAAAAGCGTATGCTTCAAGAAGCGGTCGACGCATTGTTTGACAATGGAAAACGTGGTCGTGCTGTTCAAGGCAGTCGTGCTAGAGACTTAAAATCATTAACCGCAAGTTTAAAAGGTAAACATGGTCGTTTCCGTCAAAACTTGTTAGGTAAGCGTGTTGACTATTCAGGTCGTTCAGTTATCGTAGTAGGTCCTGAACTTAAGGTTTATCAAATGGGCTTGCCTAAGATGATGGCTTTGGAATTATTCCGACCATTTATAATTAAGCGTTTGTTGGAAATGAACCAAACTAACAACTTAAAGAAAGCTACTCGTATGATTGACCAAGAACGTCCAGTTGTATGGGATATCTTGTCAGAAGTGGTTCAAGGTCATCCAGTATTACTAAACCGTGCACCTACACTACACAAGTTGTCAGTGCAAGCTTTTGAGCCATTATTAATCGAAGGTAAGGCAATACGTCTTCCACCTTTGGCATGTAGTGGATTTAACGCGGACTTTGACGGTGACCAAATGTCAATTCATATTCCACTAAGCGTGGAAGCGCGTACTGAAGCAAGAAATCTTCTTCTTGCGTCTAACAACGTATTAAAACCAAGTGATGGTAGTCCAGCAATGGTTCCATCTCAAGATATGATTTTGGGTAACTACTATATCACACTTATCCGTGATGGTGCTAAGGGTGAAGGTATGTTCTTCAATAATGAAGATGAAGCAGAACTTGCTTACTTTAATGGAATTTTGTCACTTCAAGCAAAAATTTACGTTCGTCGTAAAGTTATGTTTGAGGGCGAGGAATTGGAAGGTCGTGCTGAAACTTCATTAGGTAGAATTTACTTTAATAGATGTGTTCCTCAAGACCTTGGTTATGTTGATAGAACTAAAAAGGAAAACATCTTCCGTTACGAAATTGAAAAGGAAGTTGGCAAAAAAGAATATGGAAAACTAATTGATTTGACATATCGTAAACATGGTACAAATGTAACTGTTACTATGATTGATGATATTAAAAATCTTGGTTTCAAACACTCAACTTTAGCAAGTATTTCACTATCTCTATTTGATATGAAGGAAAGCGATAGAAAGGCTGATATATTAAAAGAAGCGGATGCTATGGTTGCTCAAAATAATGACTTGTATTTACAAGGATTTATGAGTGAAAACGATAAGCGTGAACGTAATATTAAGATTTGGAACGAAGCTACTGGTAAGGTTATGGAAGCTGTCGTTGGTGGTCTAGATAAATTCAATCCACTAAAGATGATGGCTGACTCAAAAGCCCGTGGTAACAATGACCAAATTAAACAATTGTCAGGTATGCAAGGTATCACAGCGGTTGCGTCTGGTGTGCGTTCAGATATCCCAGTTAAATCAAGTTTTAGACGTGGTTTGACACCTATCGAATACTTCAGTGCATCTCGTGGTTCTCGTAAGCAATTGATGGATACAGCCATGAAAACAGCTGACTCAGGTTATTTGACTCGTAGATTGGTAGATGTATCACAAGACACAATTATTAGTGAAATTGACTGTTTCGAAGCTTTGGACGAAAGTGTAAAGGGTATGGAAGTTACCGAAATTGTTAAGGACGGTACACTTGTTGAAACTCTTGAAAATCGTATTATAGGTCGTTATAGTGTTGGTGCTATTGTTAACCCTAAAACTAAAGTTGAAATTTGTCCTGCTAATGAATATATTACAACTGAAATGGCTAGCGAAATTATCAAGGCTGGTATTACTAAAGTTAATATTCGTACTCTACTTACATGTAAGTCTAAGCAAGGCGTATGTGCTAAGTGTTATGGACGTAATATGAGTAAGAACGAACTAGTTGACGTTGGTGAAGCTGTCGGTGTTATTGCGGCTCAATCAATTGGTGAACCTGGTACACAGTTGACAATGCGTACATTCCATACAGGTGGTGCGGCTACTGCCGATATTACTCAAGGTTTGCCTCGTGTTGAAGAAATCTTTGAAGCACGTAACCCTAAGGGTGCGGCATATGTTAGTGAAATAGCTGGTAAGGTTACAATTAATAATGTTGACAAGCGTTACGAAGTTGTGGTTAAGGGAGATACTGAGGAATCTTATATGTTACCTTATGGTGTAACATTAAAGGTTAAAACTGGTGATATGGTTCAACCTGGTACAACTTTAACAGAAGGTCCTATTAACCCTCGTGATATTTTAAGAACACGTGGTGTTAAGGCTGTTCAAGAATACTTACTAAACGAAGTATTAAGCGTTTATAAGTCACAATCAGTTGATATTAACGCTAAACACTTGGAAATTATTATTCGTCAAATGCTACGCAAGGTTAAAATTGAAGATGCTGGTGATACAAAGTTATTACCAGGCGACAGTGTTAATATTGCAGTATATGAAGAAGAAAACAATCGTGTGTTGGCAGAAGGTGGTGTGCCTGCAAGTGCTAAACGTGAATTACAAGGTATTACACGTGCGTCACTTACTACTGAAAGTTTCTTGTCAGCATCTTCGTTCCAAGAAACAAGTAGTGCTTTAACTAAGGCTGCATTAAAGGGTAAGGTTGACCACTTACTTGGTCTTAAGGAAAATGTTATTATTGGTAAACTTATTCCTGCTGGTACAGGTTGTGCTCAATATCGCAACACTTTACCTAAGGAAGTTGAACAAGATAGTAAATTCAATTTAGACCATGATGTAGATATTACATTTGCAGATATCGAACTAATGGATTAGTATAATTAGAGTGATTTTATAATCACTCTTTTTATTTGGTTTAAATTTGGAAAATTAAAAAATAATTAAAAATTAAATTATTACAATATACTATAAAATAGTATTTTAGGTGTATTTTTAATAATTTTAAAAATTTTTAAAAAACTTGTTAAAATCTATTTACAAATCAAAAATTTTATGCTATAGTATCAATATATTTAAGGAGGTAGTGACATGAAAAAAACTACTTGGACTGGAAATATTGTAAATGGCAAGGTTATGCCAGCTAAAACTGAGAAGATTATTGATAACGCTATCATTTCAGCAATGAAAGCAAAGTTAGAGGAAAAGGAACTGTCTTTATAACTTGTTTAATATGTTTTAGTTTAAAGTACCGACAATGTTTGTCATGAGATTTTTGCCCCTCTAAATTAAATTTAAGACTAATATAATTTAATAAATTTTAATATGCTGAGAATAGCATATAAGTTTGTTCACAGTTAAAATAGAAATGGAATAAGGTCTAACAAATTTTTACACAAATTTAAAAATGTGTATTAATTTGTTGGACTTTTTTGTTTTGGTGTGGTACAATAAACTTAGTAGATTAGCGAAAGAGGTATATTTATGAAAGAATTAGTTTATCCAGCAGTATTATATAAAGATAAGGAAACTGAAGCATTTACTATTGCAATTCACGACCTTGGGATTGTAACCGAAGGTAAAACTGTTGAAGATGCATTTGTTAATGCTAGGGATCATTTAACAGCAATGTTTGAATGTGCAATTAAACTTGATTGCGAAATTGATGCACCATCTCCATTTATCAAGGTTTGGAGAGATAACAAGGAGAATATTGTAATATTAGTTGATGCGTTGGCTTAAAAGGGAGGGCTTTTATGGAAACTAAGGTTAATGCCTATAATTGGGCTGAACTTGATTTTTTGATTAATAATTTCTATGAGATTGTTGAATATAAGCGCGGACGTGGAATTTATGGTGATAGGGTAATACTTAAGCGTAGCAAGAATCCAGAGTGTATTTTTGGTGAAAAGGATAAGTATTATGAATTTTATTATCTTAACGCAAACGCAGTTAAGGAGTTGCCACGTACCATTTTCGAAAAAATAAATATTGTTAAGCGTATTGTTGTTTCGCCTGAAAATATGAATTTGTTGTGTGATTTTAGTGGCGGAGGGATTCAAACGCCTGTTGATTGGGCTACTGGCACAGCTATGGCACTGACACAAGCCAATACTCTTAACTTTGAAATACTGAATAAGATACTTCTTAATAGATATAAACTATTAGGTAAGGATTTTATT
>JBKSMT010000079.1:0-3290 GCA_046881945.1 Clostridia bacterium | reverse complement strand
TTTTTATTCAAATTTATTATGTGTAAATAGCAAAATTATACCCTGTAACGGTAAATATATTGCAAAAAGTCCAACTAACAACCCATATAATTTAACAACATTTTGAACATTGAAGCCACACCAATTATTTACAACAATCATTAAAATTAACAATAAACACATAAATAAAGTTTGGACTACAATATGTAAACTCGCATTATTTCTCTTGGTTGTATTATAAATTACGCCTAAGATAAATGAACCTATTGCCATCAACATTATAATATATGAAATCATTTTAATATTAGGCATAATTACTTTTAACCAAAATTTAAACATAAAATCAAATCGCAAAGCTAAAACATACATTAGCGGTAAAGTCAAAGCCACCACGCTTGTTAATTTAAATATAGTTTTAGGTAAATTAGATTTAAACCACATTGTTGATAAATTATACACTATAATAAATGATAGCAAAAATATACCAAATAAAATCAATGTGTCATAGTATTTATCCTTTAATATATTTTCCATAAAGTCAAATCCTGACATATTAAAAGCCTCAAATGTATATGGCAAATATAAGCATATTACTACTATACTTAACACAAAATTAAATACAGCAAGCGTTATATATTGTTTTTTCATTTAATATCTCCATTATTATTATATTAACATAATCGTCCATTAATTCGCAAATGTTTTAACCATATTAATTGCACTTATTAAAAATTTTAAAATCTAAATAGTTGCTTGATTAAATTTGAAATTTATGTTAAATTATAAGCATGAAAACGTTGTCTAAAACTATCTCATTCCCCATTACTAATAATCATTTGATAGATATTAAAATAACTAAAAAGCGTATGAAAAATATACGATTAACCATTTCAAAACTCGGTAATATTAATGTGAGTATACCTTACAATACCACATATAGTTATGCTTATCAATTTTTAACACGTAAACGCACTTGGATTAATACTCAATTAAAAAAGATAAATGCAAATTTATTAAGAACAAGTTGTAACTTTACTAATAATGGTAATATATTTTTGCTTGGTAACAACTATCCATTATCAGTAATGCAAGGCACACGCAATAAAGTAATTTTTAACAATACCCCAAGCGAACAACCCCTACAAACAAACTCCTTTACAATATATATAAAAAGTAATGATGTAGATATTAAAAGTTTATTTGTTAAGTGGTGTAAAAAATATTTCCTGGACTTTTTTACTAATCGGCTCAACTTTATTTATAACCAAATATTTAAAAATAGCCTTCCTCCAAATACTAAAATTAAAACCATGAAATCAATGTGGGGAAACTGTAATTACGTTAAAAAAGTTATAACACTAAATTTATACTTAGCCAAAACCCCTATTGAATGCATTGATTATGTAATAATTCATGAACTTTGTCACCTTATTCATCATAATCATAGTAAAGATTTTTACAATCTTATGAACACACTATTGCCTGATTGGAAAGTACGTAAAAAAGCATTAAACAAGTATACATTAACTTTCTAAAATTTAATTTATTTATTAATTATATTATTTGCTTGATTTTAAAATTGTCATTTATTATAATAATTATATGGGAAAATTATTTGAAAAAAATGACAATTCTTTTATATGCTCGGTTTGCGGAACTGAAGTTCCTCCATTAAAGTATTCCTCTAGAGACCATTGTAATAAGTGTTTGTGCTCAATTCACGTTGACATCAATCCCGGTGACCGTGCTAATACCTGCTTGGGTGTACTCCGCCCTATAAGTGTAGTAAATTCCAGCAAAAAAGGGTATATTATTAATTATAAATGTGATAAATGCAAGGCTCTGCATAACAATAAATCGGCTAATGATGACAGCTTTGATACTATTTTGAAAGTAATGCGTGAAAACAGTTTGAGGTAATAATGTTTAAGTTTGTTAAAATATGTTTTTTCGGTATATTAATATTTGCTTGTAGCTGTTTAGGATTTAAAATCACTCACTCTGACGAAATACAAGCTAGTTTTTTTGCACCGCAAATCACAGTTTCACCACCACCAAGCAAATATGACCTACGTAATCACATTGATATAGGTGTTGAAAACCAGCATACGCTTGGAATATGCTATGCTTTTGCATCTCTTACCAGTCTTGAAACATACTTAGCGCTTAATTATAACGAATATTACGACTTTTCAGAATTACATTTTGCCACTGCACTACATGTCAATGATGACTATTACTCATCTGTCAACGATGCTTTAACTCAAGGTGGAAATTTTGCGTTTTTTAGTTTATACACTCAAAAACAAAATTCATTGGTGCTCGAAAACGAAATGTCAATGACTGACTATATGAATTGGTCGGGAGATAAGTCATCTCGTTTATTAACAAAATTTAAAAATTTAACTAATAACCATTATCAAATCGCAAGAGTAAATGATACTATAACTTATCCTCAATATATAGGTAATAAATCACAATATTCATCTGGCGAACTTACAAATTTTAGAAATAAAATCAAAAATCATATTATGAATTATGGAGCATTGGCTGGTACAATACATTCATCATCAGGTTTAACACATTCTACCATTAACTACAAAATCACCGACAATAGTTTAATTATAACTCCAGATAAAATAAATAAAAGCCTTAATCATTCAATATCTATTGTTGGTTGGGACGATAATTATACCGCTAATGGAGAATGGGCTGATAGCCCCGGCGCATATATCTGCTTAAACTCTTGGGGAACAAGTTTTGGTGATAATGGATATTTTTATGTATCATATAACGACTATTTTATTGAAAGTTCATTATCTGGTGTAACTAATGCAACCCTATCCACCTCACCATTTAAATTCGGTTCAGTAGATAGCCATCAACAAAAAACCGCACTATACGATCACGTGTTTGACGAGCCATATCCAACAGTATATACCGCAAATATATTTAACACCTCTAAATATATAGGTCAAAGCATTACTCATATTGATTCATATATTGAGGGTTCGGCCACTAAATTTTATATTCAATTTTTTAATTCACATAGTTCAGCATTAAGTTCTATTAATAACATTAATTCGTATATTGGTGCAACCAAAGTTGATGATTATACACTATATACTAAATATCAGTTAAGTTCACCCCTTTATATTAATAATAATTACATGGTAGTCATTAGAGAAATATCTCAAACAAAACGAACACACTCTATTGGAAGTCGAACAATTAATAATATTGATATTTCACCAACTTATTATAATGGTTCTAAATCGTTCAATTTAGTTGAAAATGTTTGGAAACCTAAA
>JBKSMT010000078.1:0-2656 GCA_046881945.1 Clostridia bacterium | reverse complement strand
AAATTTTATTTAAATGATTGAAAATTGAAAATTTTGTGCTATAATATAGGAGAACTATGTAAGCGGGTGCTTGCACCCATTTAACATAATCTGACGTAATTACATACTTGCAAAGTGTGAGTAAAGCGAGCGGATTATGTTGACAATCTTTAAATTTGGTAAAATTTAACTTTGCATAGTTTATATTATCGGAAGTTGTCATCAAGCAGCCCGAAGGGATATTTGATAGCAACTGATGGTTATACATACATCGGAAGACTAGATTTTAATCTGGCAACTCAATTTAAATTGAGTTAAAATCAATGTATTGATTTTACTTCCGATAGTTTATAATATGTGTTGAATATATTAATATTCAATTCAAACTAGGAGGAAGTATGAAGATAGTTTGTAATAACCCTAATGCAAGTTACTTGTATTTCTTGCTAGACAAGTACGAGGCAGGCATTGTGTTAACGGGTGACGAAATTAAGGCAGTGCGTGCAGGGCATATGTCAATTAAGGAAAGTTTTGTTAGTGTAAAACAAGGCGAAGTTATGCTTAAGAATGCTTATATTGAGCAATATTCAAATGCGTTTGATGGTGGTCGTAAAAAGGCAAACGAGCGTAAGGATAGAAAGTTGCTACTTCACAAAACCGAAATTGCCAAACTTCAAAAGGCTGTTAGTCAAGAGGGTTTAACGATTGTTCCAATTAAGGCATATTTTGATGGCTCGTATTTAAAACTTACTATTGCCGAGGCTAAAGGTAAAAAGACTTATGATAAGCGCGAAAGTATTAAGCAAAAAGATATCGATCGTAAATTAAGTAGGGAACAATATTAAAGATTAATTAAAAATGAAATAATGATGAACTGAGTTGGCGGTTAAATAGTTAATCAATAATTGTTTCGATTAAATTCTTGATTCATCATTACAATTTTAATTGTAATATGGGGGTGTAATGGTTTCGACATTGTAGAATGTTATGGGTATGCATATCGCGTGGTGACGTGTAAATACACAAAACTTTTAAATAAATAACAACAATACAGTTGCTGTTGCTGCGTAATATCGCGCAACCGTCAGTTTGCTAGTACCGATATGGCAAAGTCTGGCGTCGATTATCGGTCCACGATTTTATGTTTTGCCTAGGACATAAAATTGTAATTTTAGGCTGGTTTTACAAGGTGGTTGAAGCACCTCGGTACAACAAGACTAATTCTTCAACTAAGTATGTAGAGTATGTATAACATTTTATGATGGACATGGGTTCGACTCCCATCACCTCCACCACATTCCGTCTAAATCGAACCGACATGGTTTGGTTTAGATTTTTTATTAAAGTTTTTGGCACACCTTGGTAGGATTTGGAAATTTGTATGTTACAATGCCTTGACAAATACTAGCAAGGAGAGTAATATTATGAGTATATTTGATAATATTCGTGATAAGTTATTATCATACTTTAATACAAATGACAAATTAGATTCAGAATTTATACAATATCATCATGAGATTGGCGAGTGTGTTCATCCGTGTTTTGATTGTTTAAATAATGATTTGCGGATTTTTGCAAATGATGGAACACAACCGCCAATAGGTGAAGATAATCATCCTAATTGTCATTGTTTTTATACGGAAGTAGAAACAAAAGCAGTAGGTTCAATATCAAAAATGGGTGAACTTGCACCAGATGTATATTTGAAGAAATATGGACGCTTGCCAGATTATTACATTACAAAAGAAGAAGCTAGAAGCTTGGGTTGGACTGAAGGTAAGAACTTAGCACATTTTGCTCCAGGCAAAATGATAGGCGGGGATATCTTTTATAATAATAAACATATTTTACCTGAAAAAGAAGGTAGAATTTGGTATGAATGCGATGTGGATTATGAAGGCTTAAAAAGAAACAAGAAAAGATTATATTATTCAAATGATGGGCTGATGTTTTACAGCGATGAACATAATGAAAGTAAAGTAGTGCAAATAATATAAGGAGAAGAAAATGAAATTAATATTTGATAAAAAAGAACTTAATAGTTATAAAGATTTTTATGAAAAGATTTATAAAGATTTAGATGGTATAAGTAACGAATATTGGGAGGATTATGAAAATTTAAATTATTGGGCAAGTTACTTGGATGAGTTTTTATGGAATTACCAAGAAATAGGAATACACTTTATATTTAAAAATTTTAATATGGAGAAAATAAATGAACCAAAAAATTATGAAAACTATGAATGGAATATTATATTTATGGTTATCAAAAGATTTGTTCAAAAATATCCAAACAACACATTAGAATTTATAAATGATGAAGATTAACAATATAAAATTAAGTTAAGTCTAGATTTATGGCTTGACTTTTTTAATATGTATTGAAATTTTAAATGTTTTATGATAGTATATTAATATGAAAAGTGAAACCTATTTATATGTGCAATATAAGGATAGTCTATCACAATGGATATATAAGTGTGATGGAACTTTTTATGTTGGAGATATTGTGGAAGCTCCTACTTTTAAAGGTGTATTTATTAATATTGCAATTGTTAAAAGAGTTGTTAGATTGAGAGATGATGAATTGCCGATTGAAAAAGATAAAATTTTAACCATAACAAAAAAGTTGGATAAGAAAAAATACGAGAAAGATTTCCATCCATTAGAATTTATG
>JBKSMT010000077.1:0-3729 GCA_046881945.1 Clostridia bacterium | reverse complement strand
TAGTATTATTAATCTCCAATTATATATTGGGGATTTTTTGTATGTAATCATAAATAACTTTATGTTTAGCATACATTAAATTATGTTAAAGTTCAAGTCAAAAACTTATTTAACCTTACTAGTTTTGTTTGCAATAACTTTATTTATAGTCAGCCCATCATTATGTATGGATGCCACAACTAAAGGAATAAAAGTTTGGTTAATTAATGTAGTTCCAGCATTGTTTCCATTTTTTATATTAACGCGCATTATAATAACACTTAATCAAACTTCTATGCCCACACTAGATAAATTTACAACCAAACTTTTTAATACAAATAATTCAGGGCTTATTTATTGCTTGAGTTTACTTTCAGGGTATCCAATAGGGGCTAAGTTAATCAGTAGTTATTATCAAAGTGGTGCAATAGATAAATCTACTGCCACTAAGATGTTTAGTTTTTGCTCTACGTCAGGACCCATGTTTATAATAGGAGCAGTGGGTATAGGGATATTTAAAAATGTTAAGGCAGGATATATATTGTTAATAGGGCATATAATAGGAAGTTTGTCAAATGGGTTGTTATATAGAGGGAAACCTATTCAAAATATTTATACAGAACCTAGAACCAGTAAATCGACTTTAAATGATATTATGTTTGATAGCATTAATTCAATATTATTAGTTGGAGGATATATAGTATTTGCTTCAGTTGTAATTGAGTTATTAAAAATATCAAATATTTTACCTGGCGTGGTAAATATTATAGGGAGTATAGTTCCAGTTAGTCAAGATGTTATTTATGGATTTTTGTGTGGTGTAATTGAAATTACCAATGGCTTGATATTATTAAATCAAACTACATTAGGATTAACATTGAAAATAATTTTATCTTCATTTATTATTTCATTTTCAGGTATTTGTATTATGATGCAAAGTACCGCGTTTTTAAATCAAATAGGAATTAAAAAATCAACATTATTTGCTCAAAAATTAACACAAGCTATATTAACAACATTAATAACGGCATTAATTACTTGTATATTTTGCTAAAAATATAAATTATTTATAAAAATTTAAATAAATTTATGAAAATGTCGAAAAATGTTTTGCTTTTTTAATATTAATATGATAATATATTAGTATCTAAATAAAAGGGGTAATTTTATGACAAAATTTATTGCTGATAACTGGATTGTTATTATTGCTGTTTTAGCAGCTATTCTTGTTGGTTTGGTTATTACTTTAATAATTATGGACCGCAAGGACAAAAAGTTAATTGCTAATTATAAGGCTGAACTTAAGGCAATTAAATCTAAGCAAATGGCTAAAACTGAAGCTCCAGTTGAAGAAGTGGTAGAAGATGAAATTGCTGAAGAAGTTGAGGTTAAGGAACCAGTTGCAAAACCTAAAAAAGCTCCTGCTAAGAAGGCTCCAGTAACTAAGGCACCTGCTAAAGTTAGTGAAACTAAGAAAGCTCCAGCTACTAAATCATCTGCAACTAAAACTGCTAGTAAATCAACTGCTAAAAAGCCAGCTAGTAAATCTACAGTTAAGAAATCTAAATAAGTAATATAAAACACTGACCTGTATTTTTTAAATATAAGTTGGTGTTTTTTACTTTACATTTAATGTATTTTATGATACAATCCATACACTTAGGAGGATGTATTATCAAAATGGGATTAATATCAAAATTAATAAATAAAATAATTGGAGAAGTTGAGGAGGAGTATGATATACCTCAGTTTTATATACCAGAGCAATCAACACTTAGGGCTATCAAAAATAATGAAAAGTTAGAAGATTTTCAAATAATAGATTATTTAAATTATATTAAAGATAATTATTATTTATCATCATCAGATGAAATTTATTTGGCTTCGTTTGCAGCACAATGGATTGCTATTTCACAAGATGATATTTTGATGGAAGAATACATGGATAAATCAACTAATCGTATAATTAATAATTTATCAAATGGAGATATGCCATCGATTATTGATATGCTTTGGGTGAGTGAACGTATTTTTGTAAATAATACTGTTGAAGGCAATAAACGCATTATAACTAAAGTTAATTTGCCAACACCTAGATTTGAAGTTAAAACAGGTTATCAAGATTTTAAAGTTGTGGAACAGGTTAACGAACTTAAATTTCAGCTTATGTCAAAATTAATATCAAAAAACCTTGATAATACTAAATAATTGTGTTATTATACTTATATGAGAGTTATAGCAGGTAAATATCGTGGTAAAAAATTAAAAGAGTTTTCTTTAAGTACTACCAAGCCTACGCTTGATAGGGTAAAGGAAAGTCTTTTTTCGTCTATCCAATTTGACCTCATTGATGCCAAAGTTTTGGATTTGTTTTCAGGTACGGGGGCTTTAGGTATTGAGTGTTTGTCGCGTGGAGCGGAGTATGTTGAATTTGTCGATAATAATATTGAAGCAATTAAGATTATTAAACAAAACTTACAAGGCATTAATGCTAAGTTTGATGTAGTTAAAAGTGATTATATGTCACATCTAAATAATATTAAAACACAATCAAAACAATTTGATATAATACTGTTAGACCCACCTTTTAATACTGATTATGGGATTAAGGCCATCAACTATATTATAGATAATGATATATTGGCTGACGAGGGTGTAATTATGTACGAAAAAGCGTATCAAACACCTTTTCAATTAAATATAGAGGGATATAATGTTATTAGCAAAAAATATGGCACAGTAGCAATAGTAAAGATTGTTAAAAATAGGTAAATTATGGAATATAAAAAATACAAAAACAAAATAGTTATACACGATTTAACTCAATTTAATATTAATCAAATATTGGATTGTGGTCAAATTTTTAGATATTATATTAATGATAATATTGCAGAAGTGGTAACTATTGATAAATATGCTCAAATAGTCACGTTTGATGATAAGGTTGAAATTACAACTGATGATGTAGAATACTTTGAACATTTTTTTGATTTAAATAGAGATTATAATAATATTAAAAATCAACTTATAAATGATGAATTTTTGGCACCTGCAATAAGATTTGGGTACGGAATACGCATACTTAATCAAAATCTATTTGAAATGATAGTAAGTTTTATAATTTCAGCCAACAATAATATCAAGCGTATTAAAAATTCGCTTAATCATTTAAGCCAAAAATTTGGTACTAAAGTTTACGTCAAAAATTCATTAATAAAAAATATCAATGATAGCCCAATAAGTTTTAAAGACGATAAAATAGGATATTATACATTTCCTACACTGGAACAGTTAAAGCGGGTAACAGTTACGGATTTTGTTAAAGCAGGGCTTGGATATAGGGCGGAATATATGTATAATACAATTCAAAAATTAAACAATGACCAGTTAAATGATATTGCTAATTTAGATGATACTTTGCAACTTCAATGGCTATTAAGTTTAAAGGGGGTGGGCGAAAAGGTCGCACACTGTATAATGTTGTTTGCATTGCATAATACAAATGTTTTCCCAGTTGATACATGGATAAATAAAGTGTATAATGATTTGACAAATACTAATAATACAAATCGTACGCAAATTAGCAAAGCTCTTACTAACAATTATCAAAATCTTTCGGGCTATGCTCAACAATATTTTTTTTACTACTATCGTAGCAAATAGATTAATTATTAAATGTCAATGTCAAAAATTGGCATTTTTTTATTAAATTTGAGTTTTATGCCATTTAAACTATTAAATAATTTACAA
>JBKSMT010000076.1:0-1850 GCA_046881945.1 Clostridia bacterium | reverse complement strand
ATCACCTACCTATCTAAATCCTAGTATTAATTTAGATATAACTCTAACTACTAAAGGTGCTAAAATAAGTCTAGATACCAACCCATTATTCAATTATGAAATATATTCTAAATCAAATAATCAAACTAGATTAATCGGCACTTATAATGAAGAACTATATGATGACAAGGTGTTTTGTCATAAAGCGATAGATTACTATGCTGTAGCAACCAACAAATATACCAATATTCAATATACTAGCGATACAATAACCATTTATCCAGAAAGTTATGTTATTGACATACTAAACAAGTCGTTTATTAATAAAAATCGACAAACTAAAACCAAATGGTATATATAATTGTAACATTTACTTTAAAATTTCAATATCATATATTGACATTGCTTAAATTATGTGATATTATAACAATCACGCAATATTGAGGTATATATATGTTTATTATTAAAAATCTTATATTAAAAAATGACTTAAAAAGCCGATTAGAGTTAATTGAACAAATATTAACAAATTCAGGTTATTACGAAAAAACTAAACAACTAACTAAATATATTTACAAACCTGAGGAATTCGCCAGATTACATAGAGAAATTGCCGACGAATTTGGAATGATATTAAATGAAAAATATACAATAACTAAACGACTTGACAATTTGTCAGGCAAAAATCTTTTCAAAAAACAACCTACTGAATATTCTAAATAATTGCATTTTAAATAATGCAATTTTTTATGCTTTAAATATCTTCCATAACTTATCGATATATGATTTAGTACTAAGGGTTGATATCATTAATATATCCCCTTTAATATTGCTAATATTCGGCTTGTTTAAAGTCAAATCAAGAACAAACTTATCACATGGGAGTATGTAGTTCTTGTTTGGTAAAATTGCTTTAAAATGCTTTAAAATCAACTCGTAATGAGTACACCCCAGTATTATATTTTGCTCAGCAATGTCAGCTTTATTTATCACACGTTTGATGTATCGGCCAAGTGCCTTTTGGTCAAAAATATTATCTTCAATATATTCAGCCAAACGATTACATGGATAAGTATTTAATCCACTATAATTTTTAGCAGTAAGTTTAGTACATAATATATTGTAATCATCTACTATACAACTTTTTAAATCAAGACCAATCACTTTTACTGGCGATATTTTATTAATTTGCTCCAAACAACTACTTGCAGTATTGCAAGCAAGTACAATTAATTTCACGTTAAAATTATCGTACAAATAATTTATTAGTTCTCCAATACGATCTATAATCCACGTTTTACTTTTGTTACCATACGGCATGTGAAGATTATCAGCAAGGTAGATATAATTTTCGGCCGAATATTTTTTAACTAAGTTTTTAAGTAAACTTAAGCCACCTATCCCACTATCAATTACTCCAATAGGTGCAAATCTTTGTATATTCATAATAAAATTTATGAAATATTAAAAAATTTTGTTAAAAAACCTTGCATATTGCAAATTTATTTGCTATAATTGGTGCGATGGAGGTTGAAATGGCTAATATTAAATCAGCAAAAAAGCGTATTAATACTATCGAAAGACAAACACTTGAAAATAAAAGAATTAAATCTGAAATCAATACATATATCAAAAAATTCAAGGCAAGTGTTGAGGCTGGCGATAAAGAATTGGCTACAAAGTTGTTAAGCGAAGTTAGCTCTTTAGTTGACTCAGCTGCATCTAAAAAGGTTATTCACAAGTCAAACGCAGATAGAAAAAAGAGCAGATTAAGCTCATACATGGCTAAAAAATTAGGTTAGTTTAAAATAGTGCTATAAATTAAGCACTATTTTTTATTGCATTAAAAAAGGACAGTTACTACTGCCCCG
>JBKSMT010000075.1:0-3472 GCA_046881945.1 Clostridia bacterium | reverse complement strand
ACAAAGAAATGACATCATTATTAGAAACAGCTGAAGCCTCATTGCGTGTCGGATTAATTTCTAAACAAGATTTGGAAAATATTAAAAAGGAAATTGCTCAAAAGCAAGCAGAAGCCGAACAACAATCAACTGAAAAATCTGGTAGCGAAAAAGATGAACAAAACAAAGACGAAAACAAAGAGAACTAAAATTATAATTTCGATAATATTAATATTTGTTGCTGTATGTACTGCAATATTACTAACCTTACAGTTTAATAATATTTCATATTTACCCAACATTAACAAACCATCTCGCATAATTATTTATTATAATAGCGAAAAAAATAATGTCGTATTTGAGCAAAATGATGAGGAATTTAATTTAATTTACTCATCATTAACAAAAGCTCATAAACAATCACTATTAAACGCAACGTTTAATGGCGAATTATTGAAAAAATGTAGAATTATTGAAAATGATCCTAGTTCAATATCGTTCGAACATATTAAATTATGTTTTGATTACAATCTACCACAATCTTTAAAACTAAAAAACGATTTGTATTCGTATAACAATAACGTTTATTGGTATCAACAATTAATATTTGATATTATTAATAATGATGATTTTAAATACAATTCTATCGCCATTATACCACCAAGCAATTCACCATATTATGTTGACCAATTCACTTACACATTGCAATATTTAAGTTATTCAAAACTTGATAATGCATATAATATTATTAATAGCATTGTTTAAAATTTAACAATGCTATTTTTTAATTATAATTTAAAATAATTATTGACAATTTGTTTTTTTATGATATAATAACACTACCTAAGGAGGTATTAATGATTAGAGATAATAATATTTCTATACCTAAAATTCCTTTACTACGATTAATTAAACTAAATTTAGAATTTAAATATAATTACAAGAATGAAGCACGTAGAATTTACAATGGATTAGATTTAGAAACAAGAGAACAATTATTAAATAGTGAATTTGAATCTGATAAAGACTTGAATTATTCCGACAAACATAACAAACGAATTTTACCAAAATTAAAACGTGATTACGGAACATACGATTTTAGATATGCTACTCATATAAATCAATTAAAAGCAGATGGTTTCCACCAAATCCACATCCGTCATAATCTATATCGCACTATTTCAGCATCGCTTTTAGAAAATTGCACAATTGATGAAAAGGCATATATCTTAGCATTGAACGTTAAACATTGTAATTTAATTATACGAGATATTTATCCTACAAGTTTATATAATTTAATATATTTAGAAGATTGTTTAAATATCCAACAAACCGAACAGCAAACTAATATTAAATAAAAAACTAGTATAGTACATCCTATACTAGTTTTTTGTTATTCAATTATTTTATTTATTTTAACCTCGCCACATAAAATATCACTATACGAATATGTGTGAGTTAAAGTTGAAACAATCTTATCTTTAACAGTAAACACGCTTGTGTATACATTGTCAATAATTCCGTTAAACGTCAACACTTTACGTCTACCTCTATTGATATGCAACTCGACCGACTCTCCTTTTAACGACATGACTGCTTGCTTAATATCATTTAATGTTGTAATACCTCTTTTCATATTTTACCACCTTAATATAAGTATTGGCAAAATATTTACATTTTATTCAAATATACTCATTACAATATTTTATTGCACAATATATTAAAAATCGTCATCTTCATCATCAAGGTCGTCATCATCAAAATCATCATCAACATCTTCATCATTAAAATCGAAATCGTCGTCTTCGTCGTCTTCGTCATTTTCCTCGTCGTCATCGTCAATATCGTCGTCAAGATCTCCTAATCCCAACCCATCTTTATCTAAATCATCCACGAAATCAAGGTCATCATCAATACCAACAGTCATATCACTATCGATATCGTCATCAGTCGAATCTAATTCATCATCATCTTCATCTTCATCACCATCTGAAATATATTTATGCCAATTATTGATTTCCTCATCCATTTCTTCAGCATTATTGATTCCAAATTCTTGCTTACACGATTCGCAAATATCGTCGCCATTTTGAACAAAATTAATTTTGCACATACTACACAACTCTAAATCACCGATGTCATCATCGCTAACAATCAATTTCATCTCGCGCTTACAGATATCACAATATTCATCCTTTTTCTTAATGTAATTCAACTCACATCTAGGACATCTAATATATACAATTTTTGTAGTTTTTGCCATAACATACTCCCTTAGTATTATGTTAGTATATTATAATTATTTGAATTGCATTTGTCTACTGATTTTTATAATTTTTAATAATTTTTAAAAATTATTTTTACATTGCACCTTCGATTAGCATTTTATCAGCCACAAGGGCAATAAATTCTCCATTTGTTGGCTTTTCATTACTCGAATAAACTTTCAAGCCAAATACATTGTTTATGTTTTCGATTTTACCTCTATTCCAAGCCACCTCAATCGCATGACGTATAGCGCGCTCAACTTTCGAAGCGCTTGTGCTATATTTTTCCGCAATAGTAGGATACAACTTTTTAGTTATACTATTTATTATTTCAGGATTAGCAATTGCTAGCTTTATTGCCTCACGTAAGAACTGATATCCTTTAATATGCGCTGGAATACCTACAGTAATAAATATATTAGTAATTTTTTCTTCCATCTTTCCATTTTGATTTATGTTTATATTTAAGTCTTGTTGACTAGGCTCACATATATCTTTTATACGTTCGCTTAATACTTGTGCACTAAAAGGCTTGATTGCATAATACTTTGCTCCTAATTGAATTGCTTTGTTAACAAATCCATTTAGAGATAAACTAGTATAAACTACAATATTAGTGTCTATTTGTTCTTGTTTTAATTTCTCCATAACCGCAAAGCCATCTAGTTGTTGCAATATCAAATCCATAATCACAACATCAGGACGATATTGCTTAATTAGGTCAACCAGCATCATACCATCCGTTGCCAATGCAACAACATTAAATTGCTCCTTAGATAAATTATTTGCAAGTGTTTCCATCGCTTCTTTGTTTTCGTCTGCCATTATTACATTAATAGCCTTATTCATAAATTCTCCTCTTATTTTTTATTTTTTTCACCAAAATGCAGTGTAATTCAATAATAACAAACACATCATAAAAAACAAAAAAGAAAACACTGAAATTTTTGGTAAAAATATTACAAAAACATATATTTTGCTTAAATTTTGTCGAAAACCTATAAAAACTTTGCTATTAGTTTTATTTTTTTGAAAATTGATTGGTGATTTTGTATTTTTTTTGATATTAACGCATAATTTAAAAGTTTGATTTATATATTTAACACATAAGGAGGCTTTATGGAAGAAAGCAATTACAAATACGCAAATATAACTAATTTGCCATCTTTAAATATCAAATCACAATTAAATTTAAACATTGATTCAAATACAAACATTAAACAAAT
>JBKSMT010000074.1:0-28571 GCA_046881945.1 Clostridia bacterium | reverse complement strand
GGAGGGAATATGGAAAATAAAACTATTCAACATTATTTAACAAGTAGCACTCATGCGTATGCTATTGTTGATGGAAATTATAATCCCGTACACGATTTAAATGAGTTGAATAATGTAATTGAAAATATGTTAATTGATAGCCATACAATGCCAGCGCTTGGAGTAAGTATTCACGCGGAAATATTACAAGCGGTGCAACATGGGGTTTGGATTAAATTACAATATCCTCAACCTTGTGAAGTTGATGGTATGCAATTTGATGAATTGTTAATAGAGGTAAATTCCGAGTTTGGTGGATTTAATATTGTTAGAGGTAACAAGGGTATTTATGATGGTAGATGTTTTTATATTAACCTTGATAAAGATATGCATCAGTTAAGTGACTGGATTAATCAAAAATTTTAGAAAAAAAGATGGAGTTAAATCCATCTTATTTTTTTAATTCGTAAACATTGTCAACCAAGTCTTCAAGTTTTTGATAAAAGTTTAATTTTACTTTTAATTTACGGATTATGTCTTTTTTAATTTCCTTAATTCTATCAAACTCATATTTAGCCTTATTGACTTCTTGTTGGCGCATTATCTTACATAATTTTTTAACATAATCTTTATAATTATTGCCATATTTTTTAAGTAAAAATTTTACCCACAGTTCAGTATAGTCAGTTTCAACTTCGTATTCAAAAGTTGCGTCAATGTCGCTATGGTCAAACGTTTGTTGATAAAATATAAAAGATGTTGGAGTTATAACTACATCCTTAATTTCCTTTTCATCTTGATTGTTATGTAATTTCATTGCAGTTAAAGTGCGGGCGTACTTAAAATCATTTAAACTAGTAGCTTTAGTAGTTTCGTCATTAATAATAACGTTGCCATTCCAAGTGTGACCCACAGCTGATAAAAAGTCCTTAACATCGTCAAGGGTTATATTAATACTATTGTTCATAAAAATTCTCCTAGCCTTATTATATCATATATTATGTATTTGTCAAGGAGAAAATTGACTAAACTTTGTAATTTTTATAAATCATCTGCATCTTGTACGGGGTTTAAATCCGAAACCAAACTAGATGTTCCCGTATACGAGCCATTAATATCAAATTTACTAGGATTACCAAATGATTTTGTTTTGATTTTCTTTACTTTTTTCATAATGTTAGTATGTGTAGGTAATAAAAAATTATCCACTAAATACGATGTTGGTGTGGATAAATTTAAATTTCTAATCCAGCTAAATAGTCGATGGAAACATTAAAAAATTTAGACAATGCAATTAGTTTGGATAAAGTTGGCTCGCAAGTATTTAATTCCCACAAACTGATTATGGATTTGCCAACACCTATTTGTTTTGCTAATTCAATTTGTCCTATATGCCTTTCTTGTCGCAATCGCTTTAAGATATCTCCAAATGTTTCCATATAACAATTATTCCACAAAACTGGGAAAAATACTTGACTTTCCAGTATAATGGGAAGTATAATGATTGATATTACAGAAAGGAGAAAAGTATTTATGAAAAAATTAAACAAATTTTTAGCACTTGGTTTAGCGGGTGCAAGTGCATTAACTGGTGGATTTATGTTAAGCGGTTGTGATATCACTCAAGATAGTGATAAAACTCAAAATGAGCAAACTCAGGAACAAACTAAGGTTGTAACATCATTAGTTATTAATAATTCAACTTTGCCTAGTTATATTATTAGAGGGCATTTTGCTCGTACTAATATTACTATGACTGCAACATACGAAGATGGTTCTACAGCTGTTTTAGATGTTACTGAAAGTATGTTTAATGATACGGATAAGGCAAAATTAAAAAATATTGGTCAATATAACCTAACTGTAAACCATGGTGGAAAAACTGCTACAATATATGCAAACGTTGTCGATGAAAGGTATTTGCTTAAGGAAATTGTTGAAGCAAATCTTGATAAAGATGTGTCAATTACATATGATGATGAAATTATGAAAGTTGATTGGGAAAATAAAGTTACATACTATAGCGATAATGATGGTTATGTAAGTTGGTTATGGTTAAACAATAATATTTGTTATAATTATGAAACTGGAGAAGGTATAGATAAAAGTTTGGCTAGTGATTTTGATGATTGGTCACGCGATGATTATATGATGTCTGTATTTGATATACTTAATGGGGTTGATGAAGATGGTGTTGCTTGGACTATTGAAGGGATTGAAAAAGATGGTTTAAACTATATTTTAACAGCAACACAAGGAGGAGATTGTCAATATAAATACTATTTTAATGAAGATTTTATGTATAAGGTTGAAGAAATAGACGGCGGACATACATATATTTCAAATTATAATTATTCAATCTTAAATCTAGAAGTTCCAGCAGATATCAAAGCATTAGAAAGCAGTGCAACAGTTGATGTTGAAAACTCAATTGATGATTTAAAATGGGGCGTAATAGAGAGTTATCTTGAAAGCGATTTTGAGATGAATATATTCGATGCATCTATAGGCGATATTTTTGGGACAACGAGATACGATGCTGATAAAAATATTTTCTATATTGAAGATGTTGAGAGGTTTACTGAATGGAACTGGGTTAGTGGACAAAATTATTATTCTAAAGAAAATGATAGAGATATACAAAAATTTGATTTAAGTGGCTGGAAAGGCTGGGTTGAAGAATGTATGTTTGGTGAAATAGATTTTTATAGTGAAGAATGTTCCGCAAACATTAGCGAAGATGGGCAATATTATGAACTTATTATTTCCTTTGAAGAAGACGGTGATAATGATGTTTGGGAATATAAATATATATTTAATAATGAAGAAATCGCTAGAATAGATGTCAAATGTGATGGTCAACATATGGGATATTATACATACAATAAAACTAATGTTGTATTAGAAGTGCCAGCAGAAATTAAGGCTTTGGAAAGTAGTGCTCAATAAATATAATAAAAATAGCAATGTAAAAGTTGCTATTTTTTAATATGATAAACAAAATACATATAGAAGAATAGTGAAGATGATATATAAGATAATTGAGTTTTGGATTAGGGCTTGATTTTTATTTGGGATTGAGATATAATAATGGTATGAAAAATAATTATACAATTTTAGCAATTGAAAGTAGTTGTGATGAAACAAGTTGTGCGGTGGTAGTTGATGGTCGCACAGTTCTTTCCAACGTGGTGTCTAGTCAAATTGATATTCATACATTATTTGGTGGCGTTGTGCCTGAGGTTGCGTCACGTAACCACATAACTGCTATTGACAACGTGGTTAATCAAGCACTTAAGGAAGCCGATAAGACTCTTGACGATATTGACGCTATTGCGGTAACCTATGGTGCAGGACTTGTTGGTTGCTTGTTGGTTGGTATTAGTTATGCTAAGGCATTGTCGTTTGCAACTGGCAAACCACTAATTGCAGTTAATCATATTAATGGTCATATTGCGTCTAACTATATTACTTATCCTGATTTAAAGCCACCTTTTATGTGTTTGCTGGTTAGCGGTGGACATACAGCAATTATTAGGGTAGACGAATATAACCAACATACTGTAATAGGTAACACTCTTGATGACGCAGTAGGTGAAAGTTTTGACAAAGTTGCACGTGTGATGGGTTTGGGTTATCCTGGTGGACCAAAAGTGTCAAAGGCAGCAGAACAGGGAAAGGATAATATTGTGTTTGTAAAACCAAATGATAGTTTGGGTTACAATTTTAGTTTTAGTGGTAAAAAGACGGCAGTTATTAACTATATTCATAACCTTGAACAAAAGAATTTAACTATTCCTGTTAACGATATTTGTGCAAGTTTTCAAAAGTGTGCAGTTGATGAACTTGTGGATAAAACTATACGTGCTACACTTGAAAGTGGGCTTGATAAGGTTGTAGTTGCCGGTGGTGTGTCAGCAAATAAACTTTTACGACAAGAGTTATCCACAAAGTGTGCACAAAAAGGGATAAAGTGTTATCTTCCAGACTTAAAATATTGTACCGATAATGCAGCAATGATAGGAAGTAGTGCATACTTTGATGTCCTACTAGGAAAAGCTTTTGCCGATGGAAGTCTTGCACCAAAAGCAAATTTGGAGTTGTAAAAGAATAAAATTCAACATACGATTTATACTAAAAGATATGGAGTAAATATGAAGAAAGTTGTATTCGGTTTATTTATCATATCTTTTTTTGTAATGGGATATTTTTATGTAGTACAACCTATATATAATGCGATTGATTATCCTAATAATATGTATGTAACCACTGATGACATTGCTTTTGCAAATGAGAGTAGTGATTTTGCACCATTTATTAAGTTTAATCTTGCTGACACTATGGCGGTTAATGGTGAAGAAGTAACTGCTACTACTATGCGCATTAAATTGTTTGGATTTTTACCGCTTAAAAAGGTTAAAGTTAAGTTGATTAATTCACCTGAAGTGTATGTCGGTGGCAATATTGTAGGGTTTAGTTTAAATACCGAAGGTGTTGTAATTGTTGGCTCAAATGCAGTGTTTACACGTGAAGGCAGTCGCGAACCGATTGTGGCGTCTGGACTAAAAGAAGGGGACAGTATCAAGGCGATTGAAGGACATGAGATTACGTCTATTTATGATATTGACGAGGTTTTAAACAGTGTTGAGCATGCTGGCAAAGATGTGGAGATTGTTGTTAGTAGAGATGATGAAGAATTTAAGTGCAGTATTACACCAGCGTTAGATATTTTTACGCAAAAATACAAGTTGGGGCTATGGGTTAAGAATAGTACTAGCGGAGTTGGAACGCTTACTTATGTAAAAAAGGATAATAACCGCTTTGGAGCAGTAGGACATTCGCTTACTGACGCAACACTAGGTGATGATTATAAAGTATCGCAAGGCGAAGTGTATTTGTGTAATTTGCTTGGTATTAAAAAGGGGAGCAAAAATTCGCCTGGCGAAATTCGTAGCAGTATGAAGATATCAGATGATAGCATTGGTGTGGCAGATACTAACTGTAAATATGGAGTTTATGGCAATATATTAAATGTAAATAAACTTAATCTTATTGATGATTATTGTTTGGGCGGACGTATGAGTATTAAACCTGGCAAGGCGCAAATTTATGCTTGCCTTGATGATGAGGGTGTTAAGGCTTATGATATTAAAATAATTAAAACAAATCATCAAGATAATGCTGATGATAAGAGTATTGTATTTAGAGTAACTGATAAAGAATTAATTGAAAAAACGGGCGGAATTATTCAAGGTATGAGTGGTTGCCCAATTATTCAAAACAACAAACTTGTAGGTGCAGTAACTCACGTATTTATCAATGATCCAACTAAAGGCTTCGGCGTTTACGTAGACTGGATGTATGATAATTAATAATGTTTAATAGACATGATTAGTATATAAAGATAGATATAAAAATTCTATCTTTTTTAAATTTGGTAAAAAATATTTTAAAAAGTACTTGACACTAACAAATAAATTAGATATAATAAATATGTTGTAAAAATCAACACAACTTAATATTGTGTGGAGAGTTGGCTGAGCGGTCGAAAGCGGCGGTCTTGAAAACCGTTGAAGTGCGAGCTTCCTGGGGTTCGAATCCCTAACTCTCCGCCAAGCATAACCTAATCCGAACACTGTGTGTTTTGATTAGGTTTATTTTTTTATTTTAGGACGGGATTCGACCCGTAAAGGGTTCGGTCTGTCGACCCGGACCGCAACAAGTTGCTCCCGCTTTGTGCTAAAAACTTGCCAAAGGGCAACTTTTCCTAACGCAGTCGCCCCTAACTCTCCGCCAGAACTTAAAACCACTAAATATGGTGGTTTTTTTCTTTTCCTTTTTATAATTTATACAATATATTATCAAGTTTAAACTTAAATAAAACTAACATTTACATCAACGGTTTTTAGCACTAACAAATCATGTCTAACACGATTTCTAACAGAAAAATCACACTTTTTTCGTGTCTAATGAAATTTGTTAGAAAATTTTAGACAAAACATTAGACAAATTTTAGAAAATTTTTAGAATTGGTATTGAAAAGTTTTTAAGAATATGATAATATTAAATTGAAATAAGGAGACATAATGAAAAAAGTAGATATTAGAAAAATATACGTTGGTAAAATTGCAAAACAATCAGAAGTTAGTTCAGAAGTTAACAATGTGAGATTCCTAGGTCAAGATTATAAAGTGCAAACAAATCACACCTGGGAATATGATAATGATGCTCGTTATGGATTATTTATTAAAGTTCCATTATATATTGGATTTACAACTGCATATAAACATATTTTAACTGGAAATCCTTATTATAAGGCTGATCAATGTTCTGGTGGACATGAAGTTATAATTCCAGAAAGTCTTGAAAAATTAACAGTTAAAGAAGAAGAGTTGTGTGATTACTTAATACGCAAACGACTATCTTTTAATATGGATCTAGATACTATTAAATCAATTGAAGATAGAATTAATGCTGACTATTTGCAAGAGAATGATAGCGTTTTAGAAAAATAAAAATTAACACTCAAATAGTAAAAGTTTGGGTGTTTTTTAATAGAATTTTAGGGAGCAGGATAAGGAGCGGATTCAAAATTCAAATTTTAACTCTAAAAACCCCTATGAAATAGGTAGGTTTTGGTGGTTCAGTTGAACACACCCCGAGATACATTTTGAATCACTCCCCATATCTTTAAAGCAAGTGGGACACCCACTTCTTTTTTATTGAGAGAATTTTATGAAAAGTAATGTAAATTATATAAATATATGTTATACTTAAATAAATGGCACTAGGTGTTCGTTTTTTAGTTTTTGTATGATATAATTCCATAAAATCTCAAAACAAGGAGGAATTTATGGGATTGCTTGATGCGTACAAAAGCCAATTCAGTGTATATTTTAGCGACTGGATAAAAATTAATGATGATGAATCTGGACTTACAATAGAAAATTTCCCGAATGGAGTGCCTAAAAATGGGGTTGGCGACCATTGTTGGAAGTGTGTAACAGTAAATCATTGTTGGTTTAAAAATGAAGAAGAAAAGAAACCTAAAAAGTTTGATTATTCCGATTATAAATTAGTGCCCAATAAGGGCTTGTATCATTTCTTTTGCCATTGTGAAGAAAAATCGATTAATGTACCAAGACTTAAAGAAATCAATGTCTTAGAGGCTCGTTCAAAATTTAATGATTTTTTCAAAAGAAAAAAGGGGATTTTCTATGGTATAGGTTATACATATAAGGATGAAGAGGAGATAATTAACTTTTATATAGATGAAGTTAAAAATGCTTATAGAAGTGGAAATTATTCTCTATATAAACATTGGGAATATGGGTTTCAAATAAATATCACAATTTCAGTTGCAGGTAAAAATGAGTTTAAAAACATAATACATAAGTTTAGAACGGGATTATTTATTTATCCTAATGGAAAATTAAAAATAGCAACTATATTTGCAGGAGGAGATTAATGAAAATATATGATGATGTAAAAGTTATTAATGATAATGAAAAATATGAAAAAGAGGGAGTGTATAAGGGCATGATTGGATATATTGTTATGCCTGAAATTAGGTCGGACTGCTTTTTAGTATGTTTTATTGATGAAAACTTTGAAAAACACAAAGATGATAATGACTGGTTTAGGATACATTATAATGAAATTAAAGATGATATCTTTTGCGAAATTAAAATTAAGGATTTAGAATTGGTAAAAGATAATGGTTTTACAGATGAAGAATTATTAGAATCGCTTCCTGGAAATAATCCAGAATGGTGGTGTAAAGTTAAAGACGGTTTTATTATGAATTTAAAAGGCGACAAGAAAAATAAAATTCCATACGACTACAATTCATAAAAACTGTTGGATTGTTCTAATAAATCTCTAACAAAACTAATGTTTTGAGTTGAATAAATTTATTACAATTGAAAATAATAACATTAGGGAGGGAGATATGATTATTGCAAACATTATCAGTTTAATTGTTTTGTTTATTGGTGGGTTAAATTGGGGATTAGTTGGAATATTTAATTTTAACCTTGTAGACTGGATTTTTGGCGGACATAATGCAGGGTCAATCATTATCTATATTTTAGTTCTACTAGCAACCATTTGGCTAATTTTTACTGTTTTAACAAAACATGCAATATATGTTAGAAACGGCGATAAGTAAAATTGTATAAAACTAATTACAAGCACTTTTGTCTATTTTGACAAAGGTGTTTTTTTATTTAAAATTGGTTGACGTGCGTGTTTTTTTGTGATAACATATTGTTGTAAAGGTGGGGAAAGTATGAAAAGTGAGAAAAAGGAAAAATTTATTTGGACCGCAAAGGTTGGAGATAAAGGACAAATTGTTATACCTAAAGAGGCAAGAGAAATATTTAATATTAATAGTGGGGATAGTTTGATATTGTTTGGAGATATCAAAAAAGGTATTGCTATTAGTAAATACGACAATTATCTAGCCTTTATGGAAGAGATTTTTGATAAAGGGAATAAGGATAATAAGTAAAAGTTGGTCAATATTGTTATTGATAAATGTTTTATATCAAATAAAAAATTAAATAGGAGATAAGTATGGGTGTGATTTTGGAATATAGGGCTGTAAATAAAAGTTTTGGTGAAAAACAAGTTTTAAAAGATATTGATTTAAAAATTGATTCAGGCAAGATTGTTGGACTTTTGGGTAAAAACGGTAGTGGTAAGTCAACGCTTTTTAAATTGGCAAATGATTTGCTTACTATTACAAGTGGTGAAATTCTGATTGATGGAAAGCCTGTTTCGGTTGAAAGTAAAAAGGTTGTTTCGTATCTTCCTGAACGAACATATTTGGATACTAGTTTAAAAGTTTGTGAAACGATACAATTATTTGATACTTTTTATGAAGATTTTGATAAATTCAAGGCTGAAAAGTTAATTGAAGATTTGCAGTTGGATAAAAATATGTGTTTATCAAAAATGAGTAAGGGCATGAAAGAAAAAGTTCAACTAGTGCTTGTGATGAGTCGAAATGCAAAGATTTATATTTTGGACGAGCCATTGGGTGGAGTTGACCCTGCAAGTAGAGATTATATTTTGCAAACCATATTAAAGAATTTTGACAAAAATGCCACCCTTTTTATTTCAACGCATATGATTGCAGATATTGAAAAAATCTTGGATGAGGTTGTATTTATTGATGATGGTAAAATAGTGCTTAAGGAAAACGCCGAAAAACTTCGTAAGAAAGAAAAATGTTCGATTGATGAAGTGTTTAGGAGGAAATTTTATGTTAGGTAAATTATTAAAAAAAGACCTGAAAAGAAATATGCGTTGGATGTGGATTTTATTTGTTTCCACAATCTTGGTTGCGATAGTAACCCGCGGATTTAAAGAACTGGGCGAAGATATATTATTTTTTAAGGTTCTTGGAATTTTCTTTGATTCGGTGTTTTATTCGTTGTTGGTAAATGTAATTTTACAACCGTTTTTGAGGAACTTTTTAAATTTTAGCAAATCATTTTATGGAGATGAGTCGTATTTAACTCACACCTTGCCAGCAACTAAAAGTCAATTAATTACTTCCAAGTTTATAACCGCGGTAATTGAAATGGCTTTAGGCTTCATTAGTTTGGTGGTGTCGTTGTTTATTATGTTCTTTTCTCCAACAGTATTTGATAAATTAAGGCTAATATTATCATTAGTGATTTCAGGAAAATTTTCATTATTTTGGGCAATTACGCTTTTTGTTGTGCTGGTGGTTGTAGAATTTTTGATGTTTATTAGCATTATATATTTTTCAATTGTTATTGCTTACAGAGCAAAAGAAAAACGAGTATTAAAAACCTTTTTACTAACTACATTAATGGCATTTATAGCAATAACAATACTCTCGATTGCTATGATAATTGTACTTGCAATTAATGGAGTAAAACTAACAAGTAGTACATTAATATTATCGAGTTCTGCGTTTATGAGTGTTATTATAACAGGAATAGTGGTTTATTCGGCGATTAGTGTGATGTTTTACGTTCTTGCCAAAAATGAATTTAGCAAAGGTGTAAATGTGGATTAAAATTTATTAACAAATATTTATTATATTGTTTGAAAAATATTTTAAAATATGTTATCATATTTAAATAAGGAGAAAATTTATGAAAACTTGTGCTGAATATAGAAGTTTGGGAAGAGAAAATCTTAAAGGTAATTGGGGAACTGCAATTTTAGTATGTCTTGTAGTATCGGCAGTATCAACATTGTTAGGATTTATTCCTGTAGCGGGGACTGTGATTACAATTCTTTTAAGCGGTCAATTAATGGTGGGAGAAATAATTTATTTTACTAAACTTAATCGTAAGGAAAATCCTAGAGTTGGTGCTATACTAACCGATTTTGACAAGAACTGGTTAAAAAATTGCGGTGCATATATACTAAAGATGGTTTATACATTTTTGTGGCTATTGTTATTTATTATCCCTGGAATAGTTAAGAACTTTGCATATTCAATGACATTGTACTTAAAATCACGAAACCCTGAACTTAAGGCAAACGAAGCTATTAAATTATCTGAAAAAATGATGGACGGACATAAGTGGGATTTGGCGTGTTTACAATTTAGTTTTATAGGCTGGATTATACTAAGTGTGCTTACATGCGGTATAGGATTTATATTCTTAATACCATATATGGATGCTACGGAAATTGCATTTATGGAGGAAGTGTATAATAATTATCAACAAGCAAACATGAGTGCGGATGAGACTGTTTCTAGTAATGATGAAGTCGTTATTGAAGAAGTAAAGGAAATTGAAGAAAAATAATAAATAAATACAACTTGAGCAAATTTAGTTCAAGTTGTATTTTTGTTATTCGGAATATAAATAAAAAAACAAAAAAAGAACAACTAATGTTGTTCTTTTTAATGATTTGAAATACAAATCGTAAAGACTATTTTAACAATGTCTTAAGTGTTGCACTCATCTTGAAAGTAGGAACTTTACAAGCCTTAACTACCATCTTCTTACCAGTGAATGGGTTAATCTTGGTGCCACCAGCTTTCTTCTTAACATCAAATGTGCCGAAGCCGATGAATTGAACTTTGTCGCCCTTTTTCAAAGCTGCTTTAAGAACATCTAAACCTGCGGTAAAGATAGCCTTAGTTTGAGCAATAGAAACACCTGTTTCTTCAGCAACTGCTCTGTAAAAATCGCCTGCGTTCATAGTTTTCATAAACATTTTCTCCTTTTCTTGTAATAGCCTTTGCTATAACTATTAAAAGTGTATCAAACTTTTTTTATAAAAGTCAACTAATTTTTACATAAATTTTGAAATTTCTGCTTATTTATAGCCTATTTATAGTGTATTTATACACTTTTATACTATTCAATATGCCCGTAATTGAAAATTTTAACCTTAAATTTTTTAAAAAGATGTAATTTTCAAATCGAATAATTTAAAATAAATTTGTTATTAATGTGTAAAAATTTAAAAAAGTTTTGAAAAACCTCTATCATTTTTGGCAAATATATGTTATTATATAACATACTTAAATTAATTTATATATAAAAGAGGTAAAAATTTATGAAAAACATTAGAAATATTGCAATTATTGCTCACGTTGACCATGGCAAAACATCATTGGTTAATGCTTTATTGGTTCAAGGTGGTGTGTTTAGAGAAAATCAAGAAGTTCAAGACCGTGTTATGGATAGTAATGCGTTGGAACGTGAACGCGGTATTACGATTTTGTCAAAGAACTGTTCGGCAATGTACAAGGATACTAAAATTAATATCGTTGATACGCCTGGACACGCAGATTTTGGTGGCGAAGTAGAACGTGTGCTAAAAATGGTAGACGGTGTTTTGTTGGTAGTTGACGCCTACGAAGGTCCAATGCCTCAAACGCGTTTTGTACTTGAAAAGGCGCTTGAGCTGAATCTTAAGGTTATTGTGGTTATTAATAAGATTGACCGCCCAGATGCACGACTAAAAGAAGTGCCAGATGAGGTGTTGGAATTATTGTTTGACCTTAATGCAAATGACGAGCAACTTGATAGCCCTGTACTATACTGTTCGGCTCGTAATGGTATTTGTACCAAAGACCCTAATATACCTGCTGAAAATATGAACCCATTGTTTGACGCAATTATTGAACATATTGACCCACCTAAGGGTGAAGATAATAAGCCTTTCCAAATGCTTGTGTCGTCAGTTGAGCATAGTGATTATCTTGGCAAACTTGCAGTTGGTAAAATTGAAAATGGTGTGGTAAGGGCTAACCAAACTGTTTATATTAAAAACTATTTTGACGAAACTAAGTCTTATACCGGCAAGGTGGTTAACATATTTAACTTTGAGGGCTTAAAGCGTAATACAATAACTGAGGGTACTGCTGGTGATGTTGTACTTATTGCGGGGATACCAGATATTACTATTGGTGATACAATTAGCGAAAGTGCCGATATGCAAGCGATACCTTTTGTAAAGATTAGTGAGCCTAGCGTTGAAATGACATTTATGGTTAATGATAGCCCATTTGCTGGCAAGGAGGGTAAGTTTGTGACCAGCCGTCATATACGTGATAGATTGTATAAGGAAGCAATGAAAGACCTTTCACTTAAAGTACGTGATGGCGATACTGCTGAAAGTTTTAAGGTTAGTGGCCGTGGGGAAATGCACTTAAGTATTTTGATTGAAAATATGCGTCGTGATGGTTACGAATTCCAAGTAAGTCGTCCACGTGTATTGTATAGAGAAATTGATGGTGTAAAGTGTGAGCCTATTGATAAAGTAATTCTTGACGTGCCTGAAGATGCTGTTGGTAATATTATGACTGCTATGGGCAACCGCAAAGGTGAATTGGTTAGTATGCACCCAATTGGTAGCCGTATGAGATTAGAATTTTTAATTCCATCACGTGGATTATTTGGATACAAGTCACAAATGCTTACTGATACTCGTGGTGAAGGCATTATGAGTTCGGTATTCCACGAATATCAACCATATAAGGGAGATATTTCTAGTCGTACATTTGGTTCGCTTATTGCTTACGAAACTGGCGACGCAATTACTTACGGGTTATACAATGCTCAAGGTCGCGGAAGGTTGCTTGTTCGTGCTGGTGACCCTGTGTATATGGGTATGGTGGTAGGTGCAAACCCTAAGGGCGACGATATTGTTGTTAACGTATGTAAGAAAAAGCAACTTACTAATATGCGCACATCAGCTAGTGACGAAGCGTTACGTCTAACGCCTATACAAGATATGAGTTTGGAAATGGCTATTGAATTTATTGCAGATGACGAATACGTAGAAGTTACACCTAAAAGTATTCGTATACGTAAAGCAATACTTGACCATCAATTACGTGCTAAAAGTCATAAACCTGTGGTGGTGGATTAATGAATAAACAACAACAAAATCAAATATTAAGAGGTGCAATCAAGCGACTGGGGATTACAGTACTTTGTTGTGTGCCTGCGCTAATATTGATTGGATATTGGTTACAAGGATTAAATAGTGTTGCTACTATTGCAGTATTTACGTTAGTTATGTTAGTGGTAATTGCAATTGAGGAATATATACACATCAAAGTAGCAACTAAACGTCAATTAAAAAATACATTATTACACAAAAACGAAGATGTGTTTAAATAATAAATGTTAAAATTTAAAGGAGAAAATTATGGAAAAAGCACCAAGAATTTTACCGCATAATTTGGAGGTTGAACAAAGTTTGTTAGGTAGTTTGTTTTTAAGCCAAGACGCTCAAAGTGAGTGTTTTGCCAAAATGCAACCTAATGACTTTTATTCAACAGGTCATCAAAAGATTTTTAAAGCGATGTACGAAAGTTATATTGGCAACAAAGGGGTTGACTATGTAACTGTTGCTAAAAATCTTGATAGTAAAGGTGAACTTGAGGATGTTGGGGGTATTGAGTATGTTGCTGACTTGACGAATGCAGTACCTAGTGCATCAAATTTCAAAAATTATATGGAAATTGTTCAAAATGATGCAACAATGCGAAGACTTATTGAACTATGTCAAGATGGTATCAATTATTGTTTTGCCAATACTAATTCAAAAACCGCTTTACAGCATTTAGAAAAACAAATTTTTGATTTGTCTAAGGAAAAGGATATTAGTGAACTTGTGCAAATAAACGAGGGTGTTAATCAAGTTATTGACCGTATGGAAAAATTGTCAATTGACAAAAATGCATTTCGCGGTATTAAAACAGGATTTCCTACGCTTGATAATTATACCAAAGGTTTCCATAAGGGCGATTTAATATTGTTGGCTGCCCGTCCGGGTATTGGTAAAACTTCACTTGCGCTTAATATTTGTAGTAATGCCGCCCTTTATGGCGGTGCCACTGTTGCAATTTTCTCACTTGAAATGCCTATTAGCCAAATTGCACAAAGAACTATGTGTAGTGTTGGTAATATTACTATGGACAATGCTACTAGTGGTACAACTAATTCTCGAGTTTGGGAAACTGTTATGCAAACTAAGGAAGAATTAAGTAATGCTCAACTATATGTAGATGATTCATCACTTACTACTCCTACACAAATTTTATCTAAATGCCGTAGATTAAAGGCTGAAAAGGGGTTGGATATGGTTATGATTGACTATCTTCAACTTATGAAAAGTGATACAACTAAAGATAGTGGCAATCGTCAACAAGAAGTGGCGGATTTAACACGTAGCCTAAAGATTGCTGCACGTGAACTTGAATGTCCTATTATCGTGCTATCGCAATTATCACGTGATATCGAAAAGCGTACTGACCATAAACCTCAACTTAGCGACTTGCGTGAATCAGGCGCAATCGAGCAAGACGCGGATATAGTTATGTTTATTGACCGCGTTAATGAAGCAAATCAAGACCTTGACAGCGAAGATGTTAGTGCTGAGCCAAGCGCTGATGATGGCGAAAATTGTAAACTTATTATTGCAAAACACCGTAATGGTTCGCTTGGTTCAATACTGCTTAAATGGTATGGCCAATATACAAGGTTTGAAGAACCAAAGGCAAATCGCCTATCTGAAGCTCCAGTGCACAATGTATCAAATGACACAACTGAGTTGATACCAGTGGCAAATGACGATTTTGATGGTTCGTTTTAATATAAAAATCAAAGGAGAATAATTATGATTATTGATGAAATTAAAAAGGATAATGTGCAAGCAATTAAGGACAAAAATATGGTTGCACGTGCAATTTTAGGTGTTGCAATTAGTAAGCACTTAGCATTAAGTATTGAAAAGCGTAAAACTGGTGCTGAAATGACTGACGCTGATATGATTGCAATACTTCAAAAGACTATTAAAGAGCTAAATGAGGAAGCCGAAAACTATGCAAAAGTAGGCAAAACTGAACAAGAGCAAGAAATTAAAACTCAAAAGTCAATGCTTGAAAAATATCTTCCTCAAATGATGAGCGAAGACGAAATCAAGGCGGTTATTAATTCTTTGGAAGATAAATCTATTCCAAGCGTAATGAAACACTTTAAAGCAAATTATGCTGGCAAAGTAGATATGCAACTTGTTAACAAAATTGCACGTGGATAATTTAGTAAACGGGAACTGTATGGAAAAGATATTAACATTTATTGTTAGAGATAACAAGTTATTGCTATTATTAGGTAGTGACCAAGACCCGCAATATCACAAATCATTTTGGTATGTGGTAACTGGTGGTTGTGAAAAGGAAGATAGTTCGCTAGAAGATACAGTTAAACGTGAGGTTTTGGAAGAAACGGGTTTAACTTTAAATAAGATTATAAACTTAAATTGGACTTTTGAGTATGAGTCATTGGGTGAACATTGTGTTGAGCATGCATTTGTATCATTTGCAGATAATGACAAAATTAAATTAAATGAAGAAAGTATTGATTATAAGTGGTGCGACCTTGATGAGTTTATAAAGTTTATAGAGTGGTATGGCGACAAGCAAGAATTGAAAGAAAGGTTGATAAAATTTCTATAAATAGTATGAAAACAATTGATGATTTACAGTTTTTTAAAATGGATACAATTACACTTGCTAAAAGTTTGATTGGTAAGTGGATTGTTACCAATATTAATGGCGCGGAAGTTAAGGCGCAAATTTGCGAAACTGAGGCGTATTTAGGCGTTAACGATAGTGCGTGTCATACCTATAAGGGAAGGCGAACTAAGCGTGTTGATCCTATGTGGCAAGATGGCGGAACAATTTATATTTATTTGTGCTATGGATTACATTATTTGCTGAATATTGTAAGTTGTGATGAGGGTGTGCCAGAAGCGGTGCTAATTCGTGGTGTGGTAGGAGCAAACGGTCCAGCAAAAGCGACTAAACTATTAAATATTGACAAATCGTTAAATGGGGAAAGCATAGTAAACAACTCTAAAATTTGTATTATTGACGATGGTGATAAGTATAAGTACACAACTGCCACACGTGTTGGCATTGATTATGCTTTACCAAATGACAAAAATGCGAAATTAAGATTTATCTTAAAACAATAACACATATTAAAGGAGAATAGTATGACAAAAGAAATTAAGGTTGGTAGAATTTATAGGCATTTTAAAGGCGACTACTATTTAGTTGAAGATATCGTATTAGATTCAGAAACTAAAGATAAAATGGTGCTATACCGTGCATTATACGGAGATGGCAAAAGATATGTGCGTCATTATGATATGTTTGCTAGTCGTGTGGATAGGGTTAAATATCCTAATGTTAAGCAAGAGGATAGATTTGAGTTGCAAGAAATTGAAAGTTTAAACAAATAAAGGATAAATTATGAGAATAGTAATTCAAAGGGTTCATAAGTCAAGATTGGAAGTGGATAACGAGATTGTAAGCGAAATAGGACATGGATATAATGTGTTTGTAGGCGTTACGCGTGATGATACAATGGATAATGTTAAGCGTGTGGCTAGACGTATTGCAACGGTGCGACTTTTTAAGGATGAAAATGAAAAACTAAACAACAATATTGCCCAAGTTGGTGGCGAAGTGTTATTGGTATCGAATTTCACATTGTGTGACCGCAAAGGCGGAGGTGGAGCACGACCTGACTTTACATTAAGTGCACCAAAAGATAAAGCAATTGAATTATATCAGGCACTTCAAACTGAACTTATTAACGAATATGGTTTGACCGTTAAAATGGGACGCTTTGCTGAACACATGGAAATTTACACAGTGCTTGATGGTCCAATTAATCTGGTTCAAGAATATTAAGTTTGAAATATAAAGGAGTGTATATGTTATTAGAACAATTTGATACCAATAAATTAGCGGTTTTAAATCCTGATGTATTTCAAAGCAAAGTTGAAGGATTTCCTAAAATAGCAATGTCTATTTTTGATAAAGAGTTAGTAAAAGAAATTGAGCAAAAATACAATGCTAAACAAATAGGGATTATCAAAAGCATGACTAAAGATTATCCTGTGTATAAAATTAATGTTGGTGGCACGGATATCGCTTTTTATCAAACGCCTGTTGGGGCTGCGGCTGCAGTAGGCAATTTTGAGGAAATGATAGTAATGGGAGTTAAGAGCTTGCTTTTGGTTGGTTGTTGTGGTTGTTTGGATGCAGAGATTGAGGATTATTCAATAATAATACCAACAAGCGCGTTACGTGATGAAGGTGCAAGTTACCATTATTTGCCTGCTAGTGACGAGGTTGAAATTAATAAAAAGTGTGTTAATATTATTGAAGATTTTATGAAATTAAAAAACATTAATTATCGTAAAGGTAAAACTTGGACAACTGACGCATTATATCGTGAAACTAAAGATAAGGTTGAAATGCGTAAAAAACAAGGTGCTATTACTGTGGATATGGAATGTTCAGCAATGGCTTCCGTGGCTAAATTTAGGGGTGTTAATTTTGGACAATTCTTTTATGCGGCCGATAATCTTGGTGCGGAAGAATATGATGTTCGTAGTCTTGCGGTTAACGAACTCAACGATAGTAAAAAGAAAATTATATCACTAGCATTTGAATGTGCTGTTGAACTTGATAAAAAGTTATAAGGAGAAAAATTTATGGAAAATAAAGAAAAATTTTATATTACAACTGCTATTGCCTATACTTCGGGCAAGCCTCATATTGGAAATACTTACGAGATTATTTTGTCGGACGTTATAGCGCGTGCTAAGCGAATGCAGGGATATGATGTTTTCTTTATGACAGGAACAGATGAACATGGCGAAAAAATTGAAATGAAAGCTAAAGAAAAAGGGTTGACACCTAAGGCTTTTGTTGACAATATTGCGGGAGATATAAAGGACCTTTGGGACTTTATGAATATTTCATACGATAAATTTATTCGTACCACAGACGCGGATCACGAAAAATGCGTTCAAAAGATATTTAAAAAGTTCTATGAGCAAGGAGATATTTACAAAGGTCATTATGAAGGGCTTTATTGTACTCCATGTGAAAGTTTTTGGACTGAAAGTCAATTAGTTGATGGTAAGTGCCCAGATTGTGGCCGTGAAGTGAAACCTAGTCAAGAGGAAGCATATTTCTTTAAAATGAGCAACTATGCAAACAGATTATTAAAGCATATTATTACTCACCCTGAATTTATGACACCTACTAGCCGTAAAAATGAAATGTTAAATAACTTTATTCTTGCTGACGAGTTTGTGGGCAAAAGTGATGAGGAATTGTTGACCGCTATTGAAAATGGAACAATCAAGACTAAACTTCAAGATTTATGTGTAAGTCGTAGTACGTTTAAATGGGGTATTCCTGTTGAATTTGACAACAAACACGTTGTGTATGTGTGGCTAGATGCATTAAATAACTATATTACTGGCATCGGTTATGATATTGAAAATCCAAGCGAATTATACAATAAATTATGGCCGGCAGATGTGCATGTGGTGGGTAAGGATATTGTACGTTTTCACACTATTTATTGGCCTATTTTCCTAATGGCGTTGGGCGAAGAATTGCCTAAGCAAGTATTAGGTCATCCATGGCTACTTCAAGGTGGCGAAAAGATGAGTAAATCAAAGGGTAATGTACTTTATTTTGATGATTTAGCGTCAATTTTTGGCGTTGATAGTGTACGTTATTATGTGTTACGTGAAATGCCTTTTGTGTCAGACGGAACAATTACATGGGAATTATTGACTGAAAAGAACAATGCAGATTTAAGCAATGTAATGGGCAACCTAGTTAGACGCACTTTAAGCATGAGTAATCAATACTTTGACGGAAAGGTTAAAAATTATAATATCACCGACATAATGGACGAAGATTTAAAAGCGATTGTTATAGGTGCAAAAGAAAAAGTGTTTAATAAGATTAATGAATACAAAATTGCTGATGCGCTTGAAGAATTGTGGATCTTGTTTAGACGTGCAAATAAGTATATTGATGAAACAGAACCTTGGAATTTAAATAAAGACGAAAGTAAGCATGAACGTCTTGCAACAGTACTATTTAATCTTCTTGAAACTATTAATATTGGCGCAAATTTACTTTCTCCATTTATGCCAGAAACTGCAAATAAAATCTTTAATGAATTGGGTGTAAATGCGCGTAAATTTAATGATATTGCAAACTTTGGATTAACACAAGAATTTAATATTACAAATGCTCCTCAAATACTATTTAATCGTATTAAATTTGATGACATTAAGCCAACTATTGATGAGATTGTGGCTAAACAAAAGGCTGAAAATGCGCCAGTGATTGAGTTTAAAGAAGTTGAACCTATTACTATTGATGATTTTGCAAAAGTGCAAATGAAAATAGGTGTTGTGCTAGCATGTGAAGCAGTGCCAAAGTCTAAACTACTTCACTCAACTGTAAGGATTGGAACTAAAACGCTTTCAATACTAAGTGGTATTGCAAAGGCGTACACTCCAGAGCAAATGGTTGGCAAAAAAGTAGTAGTGGTGACTAATCTTCCACCAAGAGAGATGAAGGGATATTTGAGTGAAGGTATGATAGTTTGCGCTGAAGATGAAATTGGAAACATTTCACTACTTAGCCCTGAAAAAGACATTATCGCCGACGGAAGCGAATGTTGTTAATACAAAAATAATTTATCCACAAGTTGATTACAATTTGTGGATATTTAATAAGGAGAAAGTATGAAAGATTTTATATTTATTATAGGACCTAGTGCGGTTGGTAAAACAACGTTAGCAAAAGAGTTATATCAACATTATAATGGCGTATATATTGAACAAAGTATGGTACCTGAATTTGTAATTCCGGAAGGGGTTAAAGATGTTGGAATTTATGAGGAAGATTTGTGTTTTAAAAATACATTGATGCAAATGAAATGGTTTTATAAAAAGGGCTATAGAAATATTATTGCATTAGATTTCGATGATTTAAGGGTAAGAAGTTTTCCTAAACTATTTAAGGGTTATGATTATATAATTTTAAGACTAATTTCATCAAACTATCAACAAATTAAAAATCAAATGGAAGAAAGGCATAAAACTGGTCAAGGACTTTATATACCAGAAGGCGATAGTAAGTCTAATGAAGTTATAAAGAACAGACCATTATTGCCAAATGAAGTTGTTATAGATGTTTGTGGCAAAAATAAGCAAGAGGTGTTAAATGAAGCAATAAATTTAATAGATAATACAAAAACATTGCTAGATTATAACTATACCACACCTAATAAAAAACATTTTCGTTCGTGGATACAAAGTCATAATTTGGATAAATAAAAGGAGAGCGATATGACAGAAATTTTTGAAAGCGAAAGATTAATTTTAAAGCCATTTAGTATGTTAACTGACGAAGAAAAACAAATTGTTGGCGATAGTTGGTCAAATCCGTTTAATGCAAGATACAACGCAATGCGTGATGCATATGGAAGTGTAGAGGGATTATCAAAACAGGCAGAGCCAACATTTAAAAATCTTGAAGATTATGATGATTGCATGTATTTCAGAGTAGCGTTTTTAAAGTCAACTGGCGAAGTGGTTGGTACTTGTAGATTTGGCAAATATTATCATTCAAAAACTGCAGATTTTTGGGATTTTGGATTCAATGTTTTATTAAAACACTGGTTTAAAGGTTATGGCGTTGAAATGGTAAATAAGATTATTGAGATTGCAAAATCTCGTGGTGTGAACAAAATAAATGGCGGTGCGGATATTGAAAATTATGGCTCATATAAAGCAATGGTAAAAAATGGATTTGACTATGTTGGATATGATGACGATGGTGACTATAATTATGTTTTAGATTTAAATAAACCTGCTAAAACAAAGCAAGAAATTGACAAAATTTGGAAAGAGCACTTAGATAGAACTAAAAAAGATTTTGGCGAAGATAAATTTAATCGACTAACTAAAGTTAATGAGAAAATTGCAGAAATGGTTAAACGTATTCAGCAAGGCGAAAATGAAGATGTTTTAATTCAAAAATATTTCGAAGAATTAAATAATGTTGAACCATTTAAATTCAATTAATAATTTATCCACAAGTTGATTACAATTTGTGGATATTTCATATTTACAAGTGGATAAATGTTCAATATAATACAATTATAAAAGGATAAAAATATGAAATTTAGAAATTCGTTTGAGGGTAAAGCACAATTAAGGCGTGAACAATTCAATCGTAGTCAAAATAAAAGTCAATTTGGTGGTAAAAAATCATTAAGTAAGCGCATTATTGCCGACCGTGTAGGCGGAATAACTAAGGATAATATTGATGATGAAATAGAATGTCTTGGCTGTATGATTAAGAGTGATGAAGTGTTAGCGCAAATTATGTATCATATTAAATTTGCTAGAGATACAAGACCTTCGACTTTTAATGATGAGATTATTATAGGTATTTTAGATAGAATTAAGGACTTACAAGTTAAATTTGTATCGGGTTTAATAACTGCAAAAGAGCATGTTGAATGCCTTGAAGAGATAGATACACAAATAATGGAATTTATTGACAATCGCAGACAAGTACTATAAATTTGAAATGTGATTATAGTTATCCACAAAGTAGCAATATTTTGTGGATTTTTTTTATTTAGATATTGACAAAATGTGGATATGTGATATAATGAAATTAAGTTTTAAGGAGAGTTTGTATGGAAGAAATTAGTGTAAAAATTAAAGATGCTGAGTGGCACAATGTAATAGGCTTTATTGAACATTGGGAAGATAGAGCTGACAAGCCTGAATTGTATTATAAGTTATCAAAATTATATGAAACTTATAATCGTGCAATTAAATTGTCACGTCACACATGGTTTGAAAATTATAAAGTTCCACCAATTTGGTATAAGCATTGTGGGGTATTGCAGTTGAATGAAGATGGCGCTGAGAAATTAAAGGAAGAAATTGATGATTTGAACGGAATAATATATCAGCATCTAATGAACTTTGATCACGATATAATGGAATTTATTATAAGACAATATACATTATCAATTGTTTATGATAAAGCAAAGAGCTTTCCTAATGAGTTGTCAAGGATTGATTTGGAGAGTGTAAAAGTAGAATTAATAAAAAAATTAAATAATAATATATTTGAAAACAAACTTACTGCAAAGGATGTACTGGATACATATTATTATTTGTTGAAATTGCAAAAAATTTTGAAACAACTTAAATCAGTTCAAACAAATGATGAAATTGAGGAAATGTTAAAACTAATAAGTTATACCAAATCGCAATTAAAGCAAATTGTTGATGAGTTGGGTTGCAAAATGTATGTTAGTAATAAAAAGATGATTGAACTTGAACAACGCCAAAAGGGAATAGGAGATAGATTCTTGAATTATAAATCTGCGCCTATGCATGGTGATATGCAATAGTGAAATAAGTTATCCACAAATTGTAAAAGATTTGTGGATTTTTTGTTGATAATTTGAAAACTTTTTGGCGTAAAATACTTTCTTTATATTAATAAATATGCTATAATATATTATATACTATAGATAAATTGTTTTAAGTTTTAATTGATTAGGGAATAATATAAGATAAGATTAAATTTGAAATGTTTATCTTGATATTTTTAGGAGTAAATTATGGCAGAAGAATTAAGTAAAGTTACTAGTTATGATGAAAGTAACATTCAAGTATTGGAAGGGCTTGAACCAGTACGTAAGCGTCCTGGTATGTATATTGGTTCTACTGATGAACGTGGACTTCATCATTTGGTAACCGAAATTGTGGATAACAGTATTGACGAGGCATTGGCTGGATACTGTACCGAGATTAGTGTTACAATCCTTAAAGATGGTTCAGTGCAAGTAATTGATAATGGTCGTGGAATCCCAACAGGTATTCACCCTAAGGAAGGTGTTAGTGCGGCAGAACTGGTACTAACCAAATTGCACGCTGGTGGTAAGTTTGGCGGTGGCGGATATAAGATATCTGGTGGATTGCATGGTGTTGGTTTGTCAGTTGTTAATGCATTGTCTAGTACACTATTACTTGATATCTTCCAAAAGGGCGAACACTATCATCAAGAATATCATCGCGGTAGACCTACTGGACGTCTTGAAGTGGTTGGCAAGATTGAAAAAACTGGTACAAGTGTAACATTTATGCCAGATGACCAAATCTTTGATACAACCATATTTAACTACGATACACTTAAAGTCCGTCTTCGTGAACTTGCGTTCCTAAACAAAGGTTTGAAGATTCGTATTGAAGATATGCGTGAAGGTCAAGAGCAGGTTGATAACTACGTGTTTGAAGGCGGTATTAACGAATTTGTGCAAGAATTAACTGCGACTAAGGAACGTGTGTTTGATGCACCTATTTACGTGGACAAGATTTATTCATACAAGCGTAAAAACGAAAATGGTGAAATGGTGCCAGCACAATGTGAAATTGAGGCAAGTTTCCAATACATTGATAGTTATAGCGAAAATATCCACACCTACGCTAACAATATTCGTACTGAGGAGGGTGGCAAGCACTTTGAAGGATTTAAGACTGCCGTTGCTAAAACTGTTAATGATTATGCTATTGCTAACAAACTTGTAAAGGACACTCAAAAGTTAAGCGGTGAGGACACTCGCGAAGGTCTTGTAGCTGTTGTTAGTGTTAAGGTTGAGGAACCTCAATTTGAAGGTCAAACAAAAACCAAGTTGGGTAATGACGAAATTAGAACATACACCACTAAGGCGGTAAGTGAGGCGCTTGAAATATATTTGGAAGAACACCCACGTCAAGCCAAGGAATTGATTAATAAATGTTTGCTTAGCCAAAAGGCACGTGAGGCAGCACGTAATGCTAGGGAAGCGACAAGACGTAAGTCAGTGCTTGAAAATACAGCGCTACCTGGCAAACTTGCTGATTGTAGCGAAAAAGACCCTAGCGTGTGTGAAATATTCATAGTCGAGGGGGACTCGGCAGGCGGAAGCGCTAAGCAAGGTCGCGACCGTCGTTTCCAAGCAATTTTGCCACTACGCGGTAAGATATTAAACGTTGAAAAGGTTCGTGAAGCCAAAGCGCTTGAAAATGCCGAAATCCAAGCAATGATTACAGCATTTGGTTGTGGTATTGGTCAAACTTGTGATTTGAGCAAACTTAGATATGATAAAATAGTATGTATGACCGATGCGGACGTGGACGGTGCGCATATTAGAATATTATTATTAACATTCTTCTTCCGCTTTATGCGTCCATTAGTAGAGGGTGGACACATTTATATTGCTCAACCACCTCTATACAAGGTTCAACGTGGTAAAAAGTCGACATATTGTTATAGTGATGACGAATTAAATAGAGATTTGGAACTTAATGGAAGCAAGGGGGCAGAAATTCAACGTTACAAAGGTCTAGGCGAAATGGACCCAGATCAACTTTGGGAAACCACTATGGATCCTCAAACGCGTACACTGCTTCAAGTTAAAATTGATGATGCAATTGAGGCAAATGAAATATTTGATATGCTAATGGGCGAACGTCCAGAACTAAGACGTGATTTTATCAATGAAAATGCTGATAAAGTTAAAAATCTTGATATATAGGAAAGTAAGTTATGAAAAAAAGTGAAATATTTGAAAAAATTGATAATACTAGATATTTAGAGCGTAATCTTGAACACGAAATGAAAGAGTCATTTATGGATTACGCTATGGCGGTTAACGTGTCACGTGCTATCCCTGATGTGCGTGACGGTTTAAAGCCTGTACATCGTCGTATTTTGTATGCCATGAGTGAGGAAGGGTTGTGGAGTGACAAACCTTTTAGAAAATGTGCTAAAATCGTCGGTGATGTATTAGGACGTTATCACCCTCATGGCGATAGTTCGGTGTATGATGCATTAGTGCGTTTGGCTCAAAACTTTTCAATTAACGAATTGTTGGTTGATGGTCACGGTAACTTTGGTTCGGTGGACGGAGATAAGGCCGCAGCATATCGTTATACTGAGGCGCGTTTAAGTAAGATTTCGAACGAATTACTTCGTGATATTGATAAGGATACTGTTGATTTTTATCCAAACTTTGATAATACTCGTATGCAACCAGTTGTTATACCTAGTCGTTTCCCTAACCTATTAGTAAATGGTAGTGACGGTATTGCGGTAGGTATGGCAACTAATATACCTCCACACAATTTAGGTGAAGTTATTGATGGTGTGGTTGCGATTATTGATAACCCTGAAATTACTATTGATGAACTTATGCAAATAATCCCTGCACCAGATTTTCCTACAGGTGGTCAAGTATTAGGCTTGGGTGCAATTAAGGAAGCGTATCGTACTGGCCGTGGTGGATATATTATTCGTTCAAAGGCTGAAATCGAAACTTATGGTGATGGCAAACGTTATCGTATAGTGGTTACCGAAATTCCTTATCAAGTAAACAAGGCTAAACTTATTATGCAAATTGCCGACCTTGTAAAAGATAAGCGTATTGAAGGTATTAGTGATATTCGCGATGAAAGTGATAAAGACGGCTTGCGTATTGTGGTTGAAATTAAGAAAGATGCTAATGCTCAAATTGTGTTAAACCAATTATACAAGATGTCACAACTTCAAGTTTCTAATGGTATAATTTTGTTGTGTTTATCACATAATAAGCCTCAATTATTAAATTTAAAGCAAATATTAGAAGAATATTTAGATTTCCAAAAGGAAGTTATTACTCGTCGTACATCTTATGATCTTGAAAAGGCTAAGGAACGTGAGCACATAATTGAAGGTCTTGTAATTGCAGTTAGAAACATTGATGAAGTAATTGCAATTATCAAAAAATCTAAAGACAAAGCAGATGCGATTGAAAAATTGCAAACTAAGTTCGAATTAAGCGAAAAGCAAGGCAATGCTATTCTTGAAATGAAATTGTCAAGACTAACAGGTTTGGAAGTTGAAAAACTTAATGCCGAATTAACAGAACTTTGTGCAACTATTAAGGAACTGAGTGATATCTTGGCATCTGAAGCGCGTATAGCAGGTATTATTCGTGAGGAAATATTGCAAATTAAGGATAAATATGCTAAGCCTCGTAAGAGTGAAGTAAGCCTTGATTATGATGATATTGATATTGGTGATTTGATTGCTAAGCACGAAGTAGTTATATCTTTAACTGATGAAGGATATATTAAACGTATGCCTGCAAATGAATATAAGAGCCAAAATCGTGGCGGAAAGGGTGTTGTTGGACATAAAGCTAAAGATACAGATGTAGTTGTTAATATGATAAGTTGTAATAGTCATGATGATTTATTGTTCTTTACTAATATTGGTAAAGTGTATCGTATGAAAGCTTACAATATTCCTGAAGCAACAAAGACATCTAAGGGTAGAGCAATTGTCAACCTAATGATGTTGCAAGGTGATGAAAAGATTACTGCAATCGTTGCAGACGCACAAGATAAGGCATCATTATTTATGGCAACAGAGCAGGGATATATCAAAAAGACTAAGATGAGTGAATTTGATTTAGTTCGTAAAAATGGCAAAATCGCAATTAAATTAATGGAAGAAGACCAATTGGTAAGTGTTAAGGCTGTTAATGAAAATGACGAACTATTAATTGCTTCTAATAATGGTAAATGTGTAAGATTTAGCGAAAAAGATGTTCGTATCCTAGGGCGTAGTTCACGCGGTGTTAAGGGTATGAAGATTGATGCGGGCGAAAAGATTATTGATATGATAGTGCTTGAACCTAGCAAGGATATCTTGACTGTTACTGAACTTGGTTATGCTAAACGTACTAAAGTTGAAGATTATAGATTGCAGTCACGTAGAGGTAAAGGTACTAAGGCTGGTCGATTTAACGATAAGACGGGAGATATTGTTGCAATCAGTCCTATTGAAGAGGGGCAAGATATACTTGCAATTACTTCAAATGGAATTGTTATTCGTACTCATGCTGAACAAATTAACGAGGTTGGTCGTACAGCATTAGGTGTAAGACTTATGAATACCTCAGGATGTAAGATTGTGGGTATTTCAATAGTTGCACGTCAGGAAGATGAGGACGAGGAAGTAGTGGAAGTTGAAAATACTGAAGTAAGCGAGTAATATATGAAAGAGCAAAAGAAACATTCGCATAATGGACATAGACAACGTCTAAAACTTAAGGCGCTAGAGGCTGGCATTGAACATTGGCCACATCATGAAGTGCTAGAATTATTATTGACTTACACAATTCCATATAAAGATGTTAATCCTCTTGCACACGAATTGATTAATACTTTTGGATCGCTTGGCAATGTTATTGATGCGGGATATGAGCAATTAAAAAAGATTGATGGTATTGGGCATGAAACTGCATTATTTTTAACATTGCTTCCTGATATAATGTTGAAATATACTGCTTCTAAAAATGTTGACAGTATACTTATGGATGCTCCAAATAAAGTTGTGGAATATTTTAGAAGTATTGACAGGGTGCGTGGCACTGAAAGATTTTATGTATTTTGTTTAAATGGTCAAAAGAAACTTGCAAAGACTCTTAAATTTGACAGTGAATTTTCATCAAGTGTAAACATTTCAACATCTTCGGTTGCTAAAAAGATTTTGGCAACTGACTGTAAACGTGTTGTAATTTTGCATACACATCCTAGCGGAATATGTCAGCCAACCGATTTGGATATTGATGCAACTAAAAAATTAATTTCTTCATTAGTTACAATAGGAGTTGATATTGCTGACCATATAATAGTTACACACAATCAATATTATTCATTTGCGGGTTCGTTGTTAATGGATAATCTAAAGAAATTAGTTGCTCCGGATATTTATAAATAATAAAAAAATCACGTAAGACCTAGTTAAATTGAAACTAGTGTTATTGGGGAAAAAGAATTAGGACTCAAAAAGTCCTAATTCTTTTTTATTTGCCTTTATGCCGTGAAAGGTTCTTGACATGAGTAGAAATGGTATAGGCTTGTTGCCAAGGGCAAGAAAAGATAATTGCTTGCAATTTCTTTCCCTTGACCGCATGCCCTGAAATTACCATTTCGAGGAGGCTCGTGTCAAGAACACCATGGAATAAATAGATTAAACATAGTATTTAATCTCCATTTCAAGCATATTTGGTTTTTCTTTGTTTTAAATATTGTAGTAGTTTGGAATTTAAAGTGAAAAGAAAAAAGCCCTGATTTGTATCAGGACTTCTTTTTTATACTATATAATATCTTTTAAAACACAT
>JBKSMT010000073.1:0-2820 GCA_046881945.1 Clostridia bacterium | reverse complement strand
AAATATAGTGATTTGTCAATAACAAGTTTTTACTTTTTAATATTTTTATAGTAGATTTTAGTTGGATTGGCTCAATTATGGGCGAATATGTGGTTGGCATTGCGGTAAGGTCTTATATTTAAAATTTTTGTAGTATCCATTAGGTTGGTTACAAAGTAAATCGGCATATTTAATAAGTGTTGCAGTAGCGCTATAGGGTTAAATTATTGTATTAGTTAAAAATTTTAGCAAGATTGAAAGTATTTTGTAATATTTGAGTTATATGTAGCATAGATTATTGTAAATTGAAATTTTGGAGGAAATATGGATTTAAATAATGGCATATACAAGGATATTGCCACAAGGTCGGGCGGGGCGGTGTATATTGGTGTGGTAGGACCTGTAAGGTGCGGTAAGTCGACTTTTATTAATAAATATATGCAGGAGTTTGTTTTGCCTAATATTGATGATAAATACAACCTATCTCGTATAAGTGACGAATTACCACAATCTGCTGATGGTGCTATGATTATGACTACTAAGCCACAATTTGTACCAAGCGAGCCAGCGGAAGTATGTATTGATAATATTAACTTTAAGTTGCGCATGATTGATTGTGTTGGATATTTGGTTGATGGTGCAATAGGTGCTGAGGAAAATGATAAACCTCGTATGATTGAAACACCTTGGAGTAAGGAACGTATTCCATTTAAAGAAGCGGCAACACTTGGTACCAAACGAGTAATTAGCGAGCACTCTAATATTGCAATTCTTATGACAACGGACGGAAGTTTTACCGATATTGCCAGGGAAAGTTATGCAAAAGTTGAAAGTAAACTAGTTAAAGAATTAAAGCAAAGCAAAAAACCATTTGTGGTAGTATTAAATTCTTCAAAACCGCAAGATAAGGACACCTTAAAACTTAAATTGTCTTTGCAAGAAAAATACAAAGTGCCAGTTGTATGCTGTGATGTATATAATTTATCAAAAGGAGATATCGATAATATTATGACTAATGTATTAACTCAATTCCCGTTAGAAGTGGTTAGCGTTAAAATTCCAAATTACTTACGTGCTTTGCCTAAAAATAATCCTATTATCAAGGAGATAGTAGATACAGTTGTTAAAGGAATAAATGAGGCGCAAACTATTGGCGAAGGTAATGTTGCTTTGTTTGAAAACAGTGAAAACTTTGAGCCAATTTTGTCTAGCAATATCCAAATGGGGCAAGGTGAAGTAGTGTATGAAGTTGTGGCTAAGGAAAATCTATTCTATAAAGTATTAAGCGTGCAATGTGGTAGGGAAATTAATAATGATTTTGAACTTATTAGTTGCTTAAAGGAATTAACTCAAGCGAAAACAGCTTATGACAAGTTGAAAGAAGCATTAAATCAAGTGGACGAAACAGGTTATGGAATTGTTGTGCCTAGCATGGACGAAATGGAACTGATGGAACCAGAAATTGTGCGTCATGGTAGCCGTTGTGGCGTTAAACTAAAAGCAAATGCTCCAAGTTTGCATATTATGAAAGTTAATGTTCAAACTGAAGTTAGCCCTATTATGGGAGGAGTCCAACAAAGTGAGGAAATGGCACAATATCTATTAAAGGAATTTGAAAATAACCCTAAGGGTATATGGCAAACAAATATGTTTGGCAAGAGTTTAGAAAGTTTAGTAAACGAAGACCTAAATAATAAACTAACCGCTATGCCAGTAGCACTTCAAAACAAACTACGCAAAACCTTATCTCGTATAGTAAACGAGGGCAAGGGCGGACTGCTTTGCATACTGCTTTAATATTACAATATTAAAAGGTATCTATAAAATAGGTACCTTTTTAAGTGATTTAATATATAATTCTGTTATACATTTATATATAATTTTATAAGGAAATATAAAAATAAAAAATTTTAAAAAAAATTTAAAAAATTTGTGAAAAATGGTTGACATTGGTTTTGTTTTGTAGTATTATATAAAAGTCAGCATGTGAATGACGGGGTGTAGCGCAGTTGGTAGCGCACGTGGTTTGGGACCATGGGGCCGGGAGTTCGAGTCTCTTCACCCCGACCACTCATTTGGACCTTTAGCTCAGTAGGTTAGAGCAACCGGCTCATAACCGGTCGGTCCGCGGTTCGAGTCCGTGAAGGTCCACCATTTATTCTATTTAAGTGGTGATAATGAGATTATAATGCTGATTTAGCTTGGCCCGGTAGCTCAGTTGGTTAGAGCGCCAGCCTGTCACGCTGGAGGTCGAGAGTTCGAGCCTCTTCCGGGTCGCCAATGCCTCGATAGCTCAGTCGGTAGAGCAAAGGACTGAAAATCCTTGTGTCGCTGGTTCGATTCCGGCTCGAGGCACCATAAAGTGCCTTGAAATGAATTAAACCTTTTAAAGCACTACGGGTTTTCAGTAAAATGAGAATCTGCAAGGGTTAATACCGAATAACCCCAATGGGAAGATTGCAGAGCGGCCAAATGCTACGGACTGTAAATCCGTCGTCTTATGACTTCGATGGTTCGAATCCATCTCTTCCCACCAAATTATGCTAGTGTGGCTCAACGGTAGAGCAGCTGACTTGTAATCAGCAGGTTGGGGGTTCGATTCCCTTCACTAGCTCCATAATTTTAGGGCAATTTTAAGTGCCCTATTTTTTTATCATGTGCAATAATATTTTACGAATAGATGCGATATGTAATATTAATATATAAATTCCCTTGCAACAAACTCGAGAATATGTTATAAAATAGTGTAGGAGATTAAATGATTATAGATATAAAACAAAGCGAATATAATTTAAGAAACAATATAAAGAATATTAAAGATTTTAATTATGTTGGATTTAT